>NZ_JBHTML010000172.1:0-8144 GCF_042679445.1 Arthrobacter sp. GCM10027362 | reverse complement strand
CGGCGCAGTCCCAGCGAAACCTTCGCCCGGCAGCGGCGCCGCCGCCTGGGCCTGGACCGGTAGCCGGGCCGCCCGGCACGTCGGCCGTTGCACCGCGCCGAGGGCCACCGCACAGTCCTGCCCGAAGCCGACACAGAATCACAGCGCAGCACCAAAAGCGGCCCCGACCGGTACCGGTCGGGGCCGCTTGTACACTGGCGGAGGATGGGGGATTTGAACCCCCGAGGGCTGTTAACCCAACACGCGTTCCAGGCGTGCGCCATAGGCCGCTAGGCGAATCCTCCAGTTGTGCGCTCTTCGCGAGCGGATACCAGAATACCGAAGTTTTGCCGATCTGCCGAATCGGGGGCTTGGCCGGCCGTCGGGGCGGTTGTTGGTAAGCATACTTAGTGTTAGCGTGAAACTGGATTGACGGGCACACCTCCCAACCCGAGGAGTCAAGCATGGCAAGCCAAAGCACCACGGACAAGATGCACACCGCGCCACCAGTCGAGGACTCGCGCAAACCGGAATTCCCTACCCAGCTGAAGAAACCGTCATGGATGTACATTTTCCGCAAGGCGGTCCGCGAGTTTTCCGCTGACCAGTGCACCGACCTGGCTGCTGCCCTGACCTACTACACCGTGCTGTCGCTGTTTCCCGCGCTGCTGGCCATGGTGTCCCTGCTGGGCATCGTCGGCCAGAGCGAACAGACGACGGCGGCGATGCTGGACCTGCTCCAGCGGCTGGCCCCGGGCGAAGCGGCCCGGGTGCTGCAGCAGCCGATCCAGCAGCTCACCGCCTCGCATGCCGCAGGCCTCGCCCTCGCCGTCGGTCTTGTCGGCGCCCTCTGGTCCGCCTCCGGCTACGTGGGGGCCTTTGGCCGCGCCATGAACCGCATTTACGAAGTGGACGAAGGACGCCCGTTCTGGAAACTGCGCCCGGTGATGCTGCTGATCACCGTCATCCTGGTGGTGCTGGCGGCGCTCATGCTCGTGATGCTGGTGGTCTCCGGTCCGATTGCCTCGACAATCGGCGGATTCTTCGGCATGGACGAGGTGGCCGTGACGGTGTGGAACATCGCCAAGTGGCCGGTGCTCGTGTTCGCCGCGGTCCTGGCCATCGCGCTGCTGTACTACGCCACCCCGAACGTGAAGCAGCCGAAGTTCCGCTGGGTCAGCATGGGCGCCTTCATCGCCCTGCTCGTGCTGGGGGCAACCACTGCCGGCTTCGCGTTCTACGTGGCGAACTTCTCCAATTACAACCGCACCTACGGAGCCATCGGCGGCGTAATCGTGCTGCTGCTGTGGCTGTACCTGGCGAACCTGTCCCTGCTCTTCGGCGCCGAATTCGACGCCGAGACCGAACGCGGGCGCCAACTGCAGGCAGGCATCGAAGCCGAAGAAACGCTGCAGCTGCCGCCCAGGGACCACCGACGTGCCGAGAAGCAGCAGCGCCAGGCCCGGGACGACGTCGCCCGCGGACGTCTGCTGCGCGTCCAGTACGAAAACGCACGCTGGAGGGAGGAACACGACCGCGGGCAGCCCTCCCAAGCACGCTGACCGGCACCACACAGACCCATCCGATCCCAGAACAAGGAGCTGTGATGACAACAAATCCGAACACCGGCAGGTATGACGAGGACTTCCCTCCCCGGACCGGAGCCACCGAAGAGCCCCTCGGGGAGACAGTGCTGGGCGACGCCACGGTGACGCCGGCCGTGCCGGTCGAGACCGTGCCTCCGGCGCGGACCACCACAACCACCTCAACCACCTCAACCGCCAAGGAAGAGGCCAAGGACGTCGGGCGCGAGGGCATGGCCGCCGGCCAGCGCGTTGCCGGCGTGGCCAGGGAAGAGGCCGGCAACGTGGCCCAGGAGGCCAAGTTCCAGGTCAAGAACCTCGTATCCCAGGTCGGCGACAATGTCCGGGGCCAGGCCGGCGCCCAGCAGCAGAAGGCCGCATCGGGGCTGCGTTCCTTCAGCGACGGGCTGACCTCGATGGCCAACGGTTCGCCGCAGTCCGGCGCCGCCATGAACCTGGTGAACCAGGCGGCAGAGCGCGTCAACGGTATCGCGGACTGGCTGGAAAACCGGGACCCGTCCGACCTGCTGGAGGAGGTCAGGTCCTTTGCCCGCCGCCGGCCGGGTGCGTTCCTGGCCATCGCCGCCGGCGCGGGCCTGCTCGCCGGGCGGCTGACCCGGGGCATGACCGCGGGAGCCGGCGGAGGTACCGCAGCCACACGCCGGATGGTCGATACCACCGGGGCCGTGCCGCCGCAGCCCACCTACGTCCCGGAAACCACCGGCACGGACGGCACCACCGGGACCGGTGCGTACGGCACCACCGGGACGGGCGCGTACGGCACCACCGGGGCCGGCGCGTACGGCACGGAACCGGACGCCGGCATGCCGCCGGTGCCGTCGGCCGGGTCGGAAACGACGTCGCTGCCGCCGCGCACGCCCTCGGAGCAGACACTCGACGAAGGAGGTGAACGCGGATGAGCCACGCCGTTCCAGGACCTGCCGATTCCTCCGGCCTGCCGCAGACCCCGGCCAGCAATGCGGAGATGAAGGCTGAAACCACCTCGCTGGGCGACCTGCTCGCCGACGTCAGCAAGGACATCTCGGTGCTGATGCGCCAGGAGATGGAGCTGGCCAAAGCCGAGCTCAGGGAGTCCACCAGCCGCGCAGGCAAGGGCGTCGGAATGCTCGCCGGCGCCGGGGTGGCAGGGCATTTCGTCCTGCTGTTCCTCTCCATCGCCCTGTGGTGGGCCATCGGTGACGCCATCGGCTGGGCATGGTCCGCGCTGATCGTGGCCGTGCTCTGGGCCATCATTGCCGGCATCCTGTACGCGGTCGGCAAGAAGGAAATGAAGACCGTGCGCGGCATGCCGCGCACCACGGAGACAGTGAAGAAGATTCCCGAAACCCTGAAGCCAAGTGAGGAACCGCGATGAGCCAGACACCAGAAGAGATCCGCGCGGATATTGAAGCCACCCGGGGCCGGCTCGGCACGGATGTGGACGCGGTGGCGGAGAAGGTCACCCCGTCGCGGATCGTGCAGCGCCAGACGAACAAGGTGAAGGGCAGCTTCGCCCGGGCCCGGGACCGGGTCATGGGCACCGCGGAGGACGCCAAGGAGCGCCTCATGGGCGGCGCCGAGGATGCCGGACAGTCGCTGCAGTCCACCGCGCACGACGTCGGCGAAAGCATCGGCGAGGCGCCGCAGATGATTGCCCGGAAGACCAGCGGCAATCCGATGGCCGCCGGCCTGATTGCCTTCGGCGTCGGCTGGCTGGTCTCCTCCCTCATCCCGTCCAGCCAAACCGAACAGCAGGCCGCCGCGGCCGTGAAGGACAAGGCCCAGCCGCTGATGGAGGGGGTCAAGGAGTCCGCCAGGCAGATCACCGAGGACATGAAGGAGCCTGCCCGCGAGGCAGTCGACGAAGTCAAGGCGACCGCCACGGATGCCACGGACCGGGTGAAGGCCGAGGGCACCTCGGCGGCCCAGGACGTGCAGGACCGCGCCCAGGAGGCCCGGACCAACATCCAGGACCAGTCCAGCTCGACGTAGCAACCTGGCTGGCCGCGGCAATACCCGCCGATGCAGAGCCCGGGCAGGGGCCCAACGCCCCGCCCGGGCTCGTTCATTCCAGGCCGTCCCAATCCCGTGCGAAGGATCACCATGCCAGATCAAATCAGGCCCTTTCCCGGCGCCCCGTCGTCCGGGCCGCCCCGGCTCCGGACCCGGGACCGCTTCCCGGCGTCCGTGCTGACGGGAGCCGATCATGGGTGAGCGGCTGGTCGCGGATGCGGTCGTCGAGCGGCTGCGGGACTGGGGGGTGGACCGGGTCTTCGGCTACAGCGGGGACGGCATCAACGCCTTCATGGGGGCGCTGCGGCGCTCCGCCGAAGGTCCCGGCTTCGTCCAGGCCCGGCACGAGGAAAACGCCGCCTTCATGGCCGTGGGCCACGCCAAATACACCGGCCGGGTCGGCGTGGTCACCTCGACCCAGGGCCCGGGGGCGGTCCACCTGCTCAACGGGCTCTACGACGCCAAGCTGGACCACGTCCCGGTGGTCGCGATCATCGGGCAGCAGTCCCGGTCCGTCCTGGGCTCGGGGTACATGCAGGAAATCGACCTGCTGAACGTGACCAAGGACGTGGCCGCGCATTTCAACCAGCTGGTCAGCTCTCCGGAACAGGTGCCGATGGTCATTGACCGCGCCTTCCGGGCGGCGCTGGCGGCACGGCAGCCCACGGTGGTGATCCTGCCCCACGACATCCAGCAGGCGCCGGCTCCGGAACACCCGCAGGAGCACGGCATCGTGCTCACCGCGCCCCGCTGGAGCCCGCCGCAGGTCCTGCCGGACGAGCAGGACCTGCACAAGGCGGCGGAGCTGCTCAATGCCGGGACCAAGGTGGCGCTGCTGGTCGGCCAGGGAGCCCGCGCGGCCCGGCAGCAGGTGGTGGCGGTGGCCGAAAGGCTCGGCGCCGGGATCACCACCAGCCTGCTGGGCAAGCCGTACGTGGACGAAAGCCTGCCGTTCGCCGCGGGCACCATGGGCCACCTGGGCAGCAGCGCCAGCGCCCAGCTGCTGGGCAACTGCGACACCCTGCTGATCGTCGGCTCCAACGATCCGTGGACCGAGTTCTATCCCCCGCCCGGATCCGCCCGCGCCGTGCAGATCGACGTGGACCCGGCCGCCATCGGCAACCGCTACCCGGTGGAAGCCGGGCTTGCCGGCGATGCTGCGGCGACGCTGGACCGGCTGCTGCCGCTGCTGCGGCCCCGGGAGGACTCCTCCTGGCGCACCGAGGTGGAGGCCGGCGTGCGCCGCTGGCACCGGCTGCGCGAACGCCGCGCCGGCGTGCCGGGGCGGCCGCTCAATCCGGAACTCGTGGTCCGCGAGCTGAACGGGCGGCTGCCGGCGGACGCGCAGCTGGCCGTCGACGTCGGCAGCGTTGTGTACTGGTACGCCCGGCAGCTGACGCTGCCCGAGGGTGTGCCGGCGCACCTGTCCGGGACGCTGGCGACCATGGGATGCTCGATCCCCTACGCCCTTGCAGCCAAGCTGGCCCGCCCGGGCCGGCCCGCCGTCGTGCTCAGCGGCGACGGCGCGATGCAGATGGGCGGCCTCGCCGAACTGATCACCGTCGGCAGGCTGTGGCAGCAGTGGCAGGACCCGCGTTTCGTGGTCTGCGTGCTCAACAACCGCGAACTGGCCGAGGTCACCTGGGAACAGCGCGAGATGGAGACCGAGCCGCGCTTTGCGGACAGCCAGGCGCTGCCGGACTTCAGCTATGCGGACTACGCGCGCCTGCTGGGCCTGGACGGCGTGTGCGTGGAGGAACCGGGAGAATTGGGCGGGGCCTGGGAGCGGGCGTTCGCCGCCGACAGGCCGTTCGTCCTCGAGGCCGTCACCGATCCGGACATCCCGCTGCTGCCACCCTTCCCGGCGGGCGCGCAGAAGGCCGAGTCGATGCGGCAGGGGCTTGCGGCGGAAGGAGGTCCCGGGCAGCACGCGCGGGAACTGCTGGACCGGTACGTGGCCCTGGAAGAGGAGCTGCAGCCCTAGGCCCTACCCCTCGCGCCAGGCCGGCTCCCTAAGATGCGAGCCGGCCTGCGGGCCCATCTGCAGCATGCCGCCGTCGACCACCCAGGACGCCCCGGTCACGTAGCCGGCCTCGGCGGAGGCCAGGAACGCAATCACCGCGGCCACCTCGCGCGCATCGCCCGGCCGCCCCAGCGGCACGCCGGGGCGGTCCGTCCCCCGCGGGTCCTGGTCCGTCTGGCCCGTCATCGGCGTGGCGATCTCGCCGGGGGCCACCGAATTGGCGGTAATGCCGTACTGCCCCAGCTCCAGCGCGATGGTCTTGACCAGCCCGCCGAGCCCGTGCTTGGCCGCATCGTAGGCGGAGGAGCCGACCCGCGGCTGGTGTTCGTGCACGCTGGTGACCGCGATGATCCGCCCGCCCCGGCCGGCCTCCACCATGCGCCGGGCCGCCCGCTGGATGCACACGAACGCGCCGTCGAGGTCGGTGGCCACGGTGGTCCGCCAGCGCTCGTAGTCCAGGTCCAGGAACTTCACCTGCTCGCCCGTGCCGGCATTGTTGACGAACACATCGACTCCGCCCAGGGCGCCGGCCAGTTCGTCGACCACGTCCCCGCAGCCGGGCAGGTCCGTGAGGTCCAGCCGGGCCACGTGCGCCTCCCGCCCGTGCGAGCGGACTTCGGCGGCGGTCTGCTCCGCGCCGTCGGCATCGGCGTGCCAGGTGATGCCCACATCCAGCCCGGCCCGGGCGAGGGCAACCGCCGCCGCCCGGCCGATCCCCGAGTCCGATCCAGTGACAATTGCGGTCCTTGGCATGAATTCCATGCCAGCATCTTCCGGGCCCGCGGCAGCCTCCGCAAGGGCCGGGATCCGGAGCCCGCCCGATGCTAAGCATTCTTATTGTTATGCCTTGTCAGCACGCCTATTGTGGCCACTAGGTTTAGCCCGGAACGCTTCCTTGGGAAGGGGATGACCTCGTGGAAGAACGCCTCAATAAGGTGCGCAGCGCCGCGGCCGACAAGGAATGGCTGCAGTTCCAACTGGACAATGCGGACGCGGACCTGCGTGACGCGATCCGGGAGGCGCTCGAGGCCGGGATCCGGGCCGAGGATCTGGTGGGCGCTGCCGAACTGACCCTCGAACAGATCAGGAGGATCGGCCGGTCCGAATAGCCGGATTCGGAACTCCCGGCGGCATCGGGTAAGCTGTTGGACGGCCCCTCATGTGGTGTCATCCTGTGAACTCCCCCAGGACCGGAAGGTAGCAAGGGTAAGCGGGCTCTGGCAGGTGCATGAGGGGTCCTTTATTTGCCTTTTCCCGGCCGGCCCCCAGCCCTGGGACGCAGGATGCGGGGGCCCGCCCACAACGGATAGTGTTTTCATCGTGAGTACAGCCCTTTACCGCCGTTACCGGCCGGACACGTTCGCGGACGTTATCGGGCAGGAACACGTCACCGACCCGCTGATGGCCGCACTGCAGAAGAACCGTGTGAACCACGCCTACCTCTTCTCCGGCCCGCGCGGCTGCGGCAAGACCACCTCCGCGCGCATCCTCGCCCGCTGCCTGAACTGCGCCCAAGGTCCGACGGCGACCCCGTGCGGGGTGTGTGATTCCTGCGTCGAACTGGGCCGCGGCGGCCCGGGCAGCCTCGATGTGATCGAGATCGACGCCGCCAGCCACGGCGGCGTGGACGACGCCCGCGACCTGCGCGAGCGCGCCACCTTCGCCCCGGTGCGGGACCGCTACAAGATCTTCATCATCGACGAGGCCCACATGGTCACGTCCGCCGGCTTCAACGCGCTGCTGAAGATCGTGGAGGAGCCGCCGGAACACATCAAGTTCATCTTCGCCACCACCGAGCCGGACAAGGTCATCGGCACCATCCGCTCCCGCACGCACCACTACCCCTTCCGGCTGGTGCCGCCGGAGCCGCTGCTGAAGTACCTGGAGCACCTGTGCGACCAGGAGCACGTGCCGGTGGCCCCGGGCGTGCTCTCGCTGGTGATCCGGGCCGGCGGCGGCTCGGTGCGCGATTCGCTCTCCGTGCTGGACCAGCTGATGGCCGGCGCCGGGCCCGCGGGCCTGGACTACGAGCTGGCGGTGTCCCTGCTCGGCTACACGCATGCCTCGCTGCTGGACGACGTGGTCGAGGCCATTGCCGCCGCGGACGCGGCCACGGTGTTCAGCGCCGTGGACCGGGTGATCCAGACCGGCCACGACCCCCGGCGCTTCGTGGAGGACCTGCTGGAGCGCTTCCGCGACCTGATCATCGTCAAGGCCATGCCCGAGAGCGCCCACGCCATCCTGCGCGGCGTCCCGGAGGACCAGATCGCCCGGATGCAGACGCAGGCCAACCAGCTCGGCTCCGCGGAGCTGTCCCGCGCCGCGGACATTACCAACCAGGCGCTGACCGAAATGACCGGCGCCACCTCGCCCCGGCTGCACCTGGAGCTGCTCTGCGCCCGGATCCTGCTGCCCGCCGCCGAAGAAGGCGAGCGGGGTGTGGCCGCCCGGGTGGACCGGATCGAACGCCGGCTCAGCTACGGCGGGGCGGGTACCGCCGTCCCGGCCGCAGCTCCCGCCGACGCCGTTCCCGCCCCGGCGGCTGC
>NZ_JBHTML010000171.1:0-8155 GCF_042679445.1 Arthrobacter sp. GCM10027362 | reverse complement strand
CAGCCGCGCGTGCACGGTGCCGGCGTGCTCGCCGCCGAGCACCGCGCCGGTCACGGCCCCGTCCCCGCCGCGGGTCAGCTCCAGCACCGGGGAGGACTTCCACAGCCGCACCCCGGCATCCAGGGCGCTCTTGGCCATCAGGGTCATCAGCGCGTTGCCGTTGGACCGCAGCACCGGACGCTTGTACCGGGCGGCGTCGAACCAGGTGCGCAGCAGCTTGCGCGCCACATAGACGAAGGACTTGACCGACTGGTTCACGTGGAAGAATTCGTTGATGTCCGGGCCCACCTGCGGCATGTAGCCGAAGACGGTGTAGGAGGACAGGTACGGCTGCATGTCCAGGCGCCGCTCCCCCAGGATCCGCGCATCGGTGTCCCTGGGCAGGATCGCGCGTCCGCCCAGCCTGGCCCCGGGCAGGTCCATCTGGTACTCGGGGGCCTTCCGGGGGTAGACGAACTCCACGGCCGTCTCGTTTTCGAAGAACTCCAGCGCCTCCGGGTGTCCAGGAAGGCCCTGACGCCCTCGGCATTGAACGTGTCCGGGGCGAGGTGCCTCAGGTACTTCTCCGCCTCCTCGCGGGTATCGCCGGCGGCCGCGCCGGCCTTGTTGCCCGGCACCCAGGCCCAGCCGGCCGAAATCGACGTCGTGCCGCCGAAGTACTTCTCCTTCTCCGCCACGATCACGCTCAGCCCCCGGCTGGCGGCCTTGAGCGCCGCAGCCATCCCGGCCACGCCGGACCCGACCACCAGCACATCGCATTCCACCGGCTTGCTGCCCATTTACCGTACTCCCATCACTGTGGACCGCCGGCTCCAGTACCGGCCGGGTGCCACGCTGCAAACTTTGACCGTTCCACTCAACCCGAGCCTGCGCTGTGACGTGAGCCCCATTGCCGATGAACGGGATATCCTGAGCTGGTTCCGGTTTGTGCACGGCTTGGAGGCGCAGTGGCCAACTCCCCCTCGGGTGAATCCGTCATCCGGCGGCTGATCAAGATCATCAGCGCCTTCGACGCCGCCCACACCGCCATGCCGGTCGCCGCCCTGGCCCGGCGGACCGGACTGCCGCTGACCACCACCTACCGGCTCGTGGACGAAATGCTCGCCGAAGGCCTGCTCGAGCGCGGACCCCGGGGCAAGGTGCAGATCGGGGTGCGGATGTGGGAACTGGTCTCCCGCAGCTCGTCCATGCTGGGGCTGCGCGAGGCGGCCTTTCCGTTCTGCGAGGACGTGCACTCGGTGGTGCAGCACCACACCACCCTGGGCGTGCTGGACCAGGACGAGGTGCTGTACATCGAGCGGCTGAGCGCCCGGTCCTCCGCGCTGAACATTGCCAAAATTGCCGGCCGGCTGCCCATCCACGCCTGCTCCTCCGGGCTGGTGCTGCTCGCCTATGCGCCCAAGGAATACCAGGACAGGATCCTGGCCACTCCGCTGACCAAATATACGGAGAGCACCATTACCGAACCCGCCCAGCTGCGCCGGCACCTGGCCGAGATCCGGCAGCGCGGCTATGCGGCCATGCGCGGGATCATCGTGCCCGAGTCCAGCGGCATCGCGGTGCCGGTGTTCAACGCGGAGAACCAGGCCGTCGCCGCCCTGAACGTGATTGTCCCGGCGCACGAGGAGAACACCGCCGCCACGGTGCCGGTCCTGAAGGCCGCGGCCCGCGGCATCTCCCGCACCCTGGGCTGGCGCGGCGAACTCAAGGGAACGGTGCACCAGACCATAAAGATTCCCGTTCATCGGTAATCGCCCTGCTGCCCGGCTGTGTTCTGCACCACGCTGGACCCAGACGCGGAACCCCCATCCGGGCAACACAAAAGGGCAGCCCCCGCCGGACCCGAATCCAGAACAGGCCCCGATTTGTGCTGCCCGGGGCCAGATTCGACACACCTACCGGCCGCACCGCGGCGGCATGAGGAGCAGGACATGAACCATACCGTCCAAGCCACGGGCCGCGTGGCCGGCAAGACCGCCATCGTCACCGGCGGCCGCGGGGACCTGGGCAGTGCCACCGTGCGGCTGCTGGCCGAGCACGGCGCGGCGGTTGCCAGCCTGGACGTCGCCGGGGCCCCGGCCGCCGTGGAGCACCCGAACGTCACCGAATACGACGTCGACGTGACGGATGCGGACAGCGTCGCCGCCGCCGTGGCGGCCGTGCTCGCCGGCCTGGGCTTCGCGGACATCCTGGTCAACGCCGCCGGCATCATCGGCCCGTCCGGCCCGTCCCACACCGCCGATGAGAAGGACTTCGACCTGCTCTTCAACGTCAACGTCAAGGGCGTGTGGCTGATGACCAAGCACACGGTGCCGGCCATGATCGAAGCCGGCACCGGCAGCATCATCAACTTCTCCTCGATCCACGGCATCACCGGCGGGAAGAGCGTCCCCCTCTACCACGCCACCAAGGGCGCGGTCCGGCTGCTGACCAAGTCGGACGCCGCGGCCTACGGCGAACACGGCATCCGGGTGAACTCGATCCACCCGGGCTCCATGAACACCCGGATGAGCCGCCGCTCCGCCGAACAGTCCCCCATGGGCGCCGAGGCCTACTACCGGCAGCTGGTCGGCAGCAATCCGCTGCCGCGCCAGGGCGAGCCGGACGAAATCGCCTACGCCGTGCTCTACCTGGCCTCCGACGAATCGCGCTTCACCACCGGCGCCGAACTGGTGGTCGACGGCGGCTACACCGCCGTCTGACCGCCGTACCCCCTGCTCCGGCCCCGGAGCACCCCTGCCACCCCTTTGCCTGACAGACAAGGAAAGACCATGCAGTTCCTGAACGGGATCCCTTCCGATGCCTACGACGTCGTCGTCGTCGGCTCCGGCGCCGGCGCCCTGACGGCGGCGGCCACCGCCGCCCGCGCGGGCAAGTCCGTCATCGTGCTCGAGAAGTCCGGCCTGCTCGGCGGCACCTCGGCCGTCTCCGGCGGCATGCTCTGGATCGCCGACAACCACCATGCCAGGGCCGCCGGCCTGGCCGATTCCAAGGAGGCGGCCGCCGAATACGTCCGCGCGGTGGCCCGCGGCCGCGGCCGCGACGAGCTGATGGACGCAGCCCTGGACTACGGCGACACGATGCTGCGCTTTGCCGAGGACGAGCTCGGCGTGAAGTTCATCTTCCTGGACAACTTCCCGGACTACCGCCAGGACCTGCCCGGCGCCGTCGAGGGCGGGCGCACGGTGGAGCCGGAGCTGTTCAACAGCACCGAGGCCCTGGGCGCGCTCAAGGCCCATGTCCGCTCCGACGGCCGGGCCCCGTTCACCATGGCCGAATACGAGAACTGGGGCGCCTTCACCAAATTCCCCTGGGAGGACCTGAACCGGCGCCAGGCGGACGGCTTCGTGGCCAAGGGCCAGGCCCTGGTCTCCATGCTGCTGGCCGCCTGCGTACGCCACGGCGCCGCCCTGGCCGTCCACGCCCGCGGCGAGCGCCTGCTGGCCGAAGCGGGGCGGGTCACCGGCGTCGTGCTCGCCACCGGCGAGACCGTCACGGCCAGGGACGGCATGGTGCTGGCCACCGGCGGCTTCGAATGGGACAAACAGCTGGTCGACTCGATGCTGGCCTCCCGGCTCCACACCCAGTGCTCGCCGCCGACGAACACCGGCGACGGGCTGCGCATGGCCCAGCGCATCGGGGCGATGACCCGCGGCACCCGCGAGGCCTGGTGGGCCCCGATGTCCGTCACCGGCGACATGCGCGACGGCGAGGCGATCGGCACCCTGCTGCGCTTCGAGCGCCAGGGCCCGGGCTCGATCATGGTCAACCGCCACGGCGAGCGCTTCGCGAACGAATCGCAGAACTACAACGACCTGGCCCGGTGCCTGCAGTCCTGGGATTCGGCGAACAACCAGACGCTGAACACCCCGGCGCATGTGGTCTTCGACCACTCCTATCTGCAGCGCTACGGCATCCTGGCCCACCGCGCCGGCCTGCCCACCCCGGACTACCTCATCGAGGCGGACACCCTGGCGGAACTGGCCGCGAAGATCAAGGTCCCGGCGGACAAACTGGCGGTCACCGTGGCCCGGTTCAACGAATTCGCCGTCAGGGGCGAGGACCCGGACTTCGGCCGCGGGATGAGCGCGTATGACAGGTACTGGGGCGACGCCGACTGCCCGTGGCCGAACCCGTCCCTGGGCCCGCTGCAGGCCGGCCCGTTCTACGCCCTGGAGGTGGTCAACGGCGCCTTCGGCACCAACGGCGGCATCGCCACCGACGGGTCCGCCCGCGTGCTGGACGTGGACGGGGAGCCGATCCCCGGCCTGTTCGCCGCCGGCAATACCACCGAGAATGCCTACGCCGCCGGCTATCCCGGCGCCGGTGCCACCCTCGGGCCGATCATGACGATGGGCTACCTCGCCGGTCGCACGCTCGCCGGCCAGGACCCGGCGTATGTCCCCGCCGGCACCCTGATTGGAGCCTGAGATGATCCGCCACACCGTGCTGTTCAAGTTCAAGCCCGGCTTCCCGCCGGCGGACAAGCAGGCCTGGATCGAAGGCCTGGACCGGATGGCCGGGAACATTCCCGGCCTGCTCAGCCTCACCCACGGCCCGGACATGCTGGGCCGGGAGCGCTCCTTCGACTACGCCATCGTGGCGGATTTCGAGCGCCTCGAGGACATCGCCGGCTACAACACCCACCCGCTGCACGAGCCGCTGAAGGCCTACTCGTTTCCCAACAGCGAGCAGATCCTCTCGGTGGACTTCCAGCTGTAAAGGAGCATCACGATGGAAACCGCAGCCAATCACGCGCCTGCCCAGCGCAAGACCCCGGGCAAGGCCGCCCTGGCCTCCTTCCTGGGCAGCACGCTGGAGTACTACGACTTCTTCATCTACGGCACCGCTGCCGCCCTGGTGTTCCCCCACCTGTTCTTCCCCTCCGACAATCCCACGGTCGGCCTGATCGCGGCCTTCGCCACCTTCGGCGTCGCCTACGTGGCCCGTCCGGTCGGCGGCATGGTCATGGGCCACTTCGGCGACCGGCTGGGACGGAAGAAGATCCTGCTGCTGACCCTGGGCATCATGGGCCTGGCCTCGCTGGGCATCGGCTTCCTGCCCACCTACGGGCAGATCGGCCTCTGGGCCCCGGTGCTGCTGGTGGCCGCCCGGCTGGCGCAGGGCTTCTCCGCCGGCGGCGAGTCCGCGGGAGCGTCCACGCTGACCCTGGAGCATTCCCCCGAAGGCCGGCGCGGCTTCTTTACCAGCTTCGTGATGACCGGCTACGCCTCGGGCATGGTCCTGTCCACCCTGGTGTTCATCCCGATCACCGCGCTGTCCGAGGAGCAGCTGATGGCCTGGGGCTGGCGGATTCCGTTCTGGCTCTCCGTGGTGGTGCTGGCCATCGCCTACTGGGTGCGCACGCACCTGGACGAGACCCCGGTCTTCGCGGAGGCGCAGTGCCAGGACGAGGTCAAGAAGCTGCCGCTGCGGGACGTGCTCAAGTACCAGGCCGCCGACGTGCTGCGCGTGCTGGCGATGTCCATCATGTCGGTGATGCAGACCATCTTCACCGTCTTCGGCCTCTCCTACGCCACCGGCACCGCCGGCTTCGAACGGCCCCAGATCCTGACCGTGAACGCCGTGGCCATCGGCCTGTCCATGTTCGCGATGCCGGCCGCGGCCCGGATTTCGGACCGGATCGGCCGCCGCCCCATGGTGCTGACCGCCGCCGCCGGCTGCTCGGTGAGCATCTTCGGGTACTTCTGGGCGCTGTCCACCGGCAACCTGGCGCTGGTCTTCATCGCCGCGTTCCTGAATATGACCCTGCTGTACTCCTGCTTCAACGGCATCTGGCCGTCCTTCTTCGCCGAACTCTTCGCCGCTCCGGTGCGCTACTCCGGCATGGCGCTGGGCAACCAGCTGGGCCTGCTGGTGGCCGGCTTCGGCCCGATGATCGGCGGCCTGCTGCTCACCGAGGGCGTCAATGGCTGGGTGCCGGTAGCCGTCTTCGGCACGGCCTGCATGGTCATTGCCGGCATTGCCGCCTACGCCTCCCGGGAAACGGCCGCCACCCCGATCGACCAACTGGGCGAACCGTACCTGCGGGCCATGGAGCGCAGGCGCTCCGGTGCGGCCGTGCCGCAGGAGAACCCCCGGCACGCCCCGCTCGGCGCCTGATCCACCCGCTGGTCGTGTCTCCACGCACGCTTGTCGATTAGGCGTCTTGGGTCGAGTAAGGCCGCTCGCCGCCGCATCGAGACCAGCACCGTAGCGAGACACGCTTGGTCGACAACCGGCCGTGACGACGGCGGGCGGTTCCCCTCCGGGGCCGCCCGCCGTCGTCACCGGGACCGGCGCCGGCATCGGCGAGATTATGGCCGGCATGGCCTTCCCGCGGCCGGAGGGCTATGTGGTCACGGTTGACGACGGGACGTTCGTTTGCGTCCGTGAGCATCCAGAGTGCCCGCGTCGTCATCACCAAACTGGCCGAGCACTTCGGCGTGGACCCGCAACTGCCGTAGTAACTCCGGTTCCATCAAAACGGCGGCGCCGGTACCCGCACCGGTACCGGCGCCGCCGTGCACCCAGGCCTCAATTCACCACGAAGACGTTGACCACCACGCTGTCCGGATGCCGCTCGCCGGTGCCGACCAAAATCTTCGAGTTCAGCCACTCCCATTTGCCCGCGGCAGTGAACTTGGGCGCGCAGCGGAAGTAAA
Source organism: Arthrobacter sp. GCM10027362 (assembly GCF_042679445.1). Taxonomy (NCBI): domain Bacteria; kingdom Bacillati; phylum Actinomycetota; class Actinomycetes; order Micrococcales; family Micrococcaceae; genus Arthrobacter; species Arthrobacter sp. GCM10027362. The sequence continues at coordinate 1,490 of NZ_JBHTML010000171.1, read as the reverse complement.
TACGCGCCGGATCCACCTTCTCCCCGCGCAGTAGGCTCTCGATATCCTCCTTGGAGCCGGTACGCAGGCCGAAGTTTTCGATGTAGATGCGCTCGCCGTCGTCGGTTTCGATCGCGTATTTGGCCTCAAGCTCGGTCACGGTGTCGCTCTTGAGCAGCTGGAAATCCGCTCCGTACGGCAGGACTTTCCCCTTCAGCGCCGGTCCGTCGACGACGCCACCCAGGATGGGAATGATGCGGCGATAGCCCGCCGGGCCGGGCCCGATATCGGCCGGGCCGCCGACCCTGACGGTGAGCGTTGCAAGGTAGTCCAATTCGGGGGTGATCATGGCCTCCATCATAGGACGGCGTGCATGAGCTGCAGGGACGGAAGCAAGCGCCGAGGCCCCCGCTGCGAGCCTGCGAGCGGTGGGAAGGCCCGACGCGCCACAGGTGGCCAGCGAGGATGATCCGGCCCCGCTCGAGGACCTCCCCGATGGCTGCTTCCTCCTCCGTGTTGAACAGGTTCCAAGCGTTGAACAGCCGGGCGCAGGTCTCGTCAACGGGCGGTAGTTCCAGCAGGCCCTCGAGCCCGTCCAGGTCCCACGTATCGCCATCGTCCGTCTGCCACGCCAGCCCGAGCCGGCGGCCTTGGCAACGGATCCACAGCGGATAGAAGACCCTCACCCCGGCATTCTAGGACCGGATCGCCTCAATGCCCTGCTCCCCGGTGCTGACCCGGACCACATGGGTGGCCGGCACCACCCAGATTTTGCCGTCGCCGATGTGCCCGGTGCGGGCCGCAGCCACTATCCCGTTGATGATCCGGTCCACGTCCCCGTCCGCGGCCAGCACCTCCAGGCGCACCTTGGGCACGGTTCCCACCGTGACCACCGCTCCCCGGTAGGTTTCCGTATGGCCGCCCTGGCGGCCGACGCCGGCCACCTGGGTGATGGTCATCCCGCTGACGCCGAGGTCCTTCAGCGCGGCTTGGACGTCCTCCAGCTTGGCCGGCTGGATGATGGCGGTAATCAGCTGCATGGTGGGCTCCTCCGACGGGCCGCAGGACCGGCTGGCGCCAGCGTACGCGTTTTCGCTGCGGATCGGAACCGCCTGTTCCCGGCCGCCGGTCCCGGCCTGCGACCGGGCCTATCCGTCGGCGGCACCGTCAACGGTGATGGTGCCGGCGGACCCGTCCACGGTGACGGTCTGGCCGGTTTCCAGCCGCACGGTGGCGTCCGGGACGCCGACCACCGCGGGGATGCCGTACTCGCGGGCCACCACCGCGCCGTGCGAGATGGCGCCGCCCATCTCCATGACCAGCGCTCCGGCGGTCATGAACAGCGGCGTCCAGCCTGGGTCGGTGGACGGGGCGACCAGGATTTCGCCCGGTTCCAGCCGGGCACCCACCGGGTCCAGGACGACCCGGGCCTTCCCGGTGACGGTGCCGGCCGACGCCGGGCTGCCGCTGAGGACCATCCGGCCGGCCGCGCCGCCCGCCGTCGCCCCCGC
>NZ_JBHTML010000170.1:0-8351 GCF_042679445.1 Arthrobacter sp. GCM10027362 | reverse complement strand
GGCCGGGCGGCCGCCCAACCGGACCAGGCCGGCGGCGGGCCGCTGACCGAACGGCTGGTCGCCGCGGACGTGGCCCGGCGGATCCAGGCCATCCTGGGCGACCTCGGGGCCGATGTGAAGATGGTCGAAACCGCCGAAGACGCGCCGTCGAGCGAGCGGGCCCGGTTGATAAAGGACTCCGCCGCCAGCCTGTGCATTGCCCTCCACTGCGACTGGCTGGACCAGCCCGCTGCCAGCGGAATCTCCGCCTTCTACTGGGGCCGCGCCGAGACCGGGGAGATCCGCTCCCCCATCGGCCACCGCGCCGCCGAACTGATCCTGAAGGAAATCACCGCCCGGACGGGTGCGCCCAGCCTCGGCGTCCACGGGCGCAGCTGGGATGTCCTGCGGCTGGTCAACATGCCCTCGGTGCACCTGGACCTGGGCTATTTGAGCAACGCCCACGATGCGCAGCTGCTGGCGGATCCGATCATGCGCCAGATCTTGGCCGACTCGGTGGTGATCGCCATCCAGCGGCTCTACCTGCTCGAAGAGGACGACGAGCCGACCGGCACCTTGGCGATGGAGGACGTGCTCCGGTTCAATCCCGGGCGCTGAGCCGGCGCCGGGCCTTTCCCGGCGCCGGCCCCTCGCCTGTGGTGCGGCAGGGATGCTGTTTTGGGTTGCCGAATATTTCGGGCGGATCTGTTGGGTACATCACATTTTGTTGCACGGACCGCCGGGTTCCGGAGAGTGTGGGCCATCACCACTTCATCCGTGCGCTTCCGAGCGCGTGCGCCCAAAAGGAGCAGCAGCATGACCGACGTCCTGTGGTTTTCCGAACTTGGCCTGTCCGACCTTGACCAGGTTGGGGGCAAGAACGCCTCGCTGGGCGAGATGATCGGAAACCTGGCCGCGGCCGGGGTCAGGGTCCCGGACGGCTTCGCCACCACCGCCGATGCCTACCGGCGCTTCCTGCGCGAGTCCGGCCTGGAAGCCGGCATCGGAGCCGTCCTCGAGGGCCTGGACAGCGACGACGTGGCCGCCCTGGGCGCCGCCGGGGCGCGGATCCGGGAGATGATCCGCCAGGCACCGTTCCCGGCCGGCTTCGAGGAGCAGGTCCGTGCCGCCTACGCGCAGCTGGCCGGCAGCCACGGCGCGGACGTGTCCTGGGCGGTGCGCTCCAGCGCCACGGCCGAGGACCTGCCCGACGCCTCCTTCGCCGGCCAGCAGGAGACCTTCCTGAACGTGCGCGGCATCGAGAACGTGCTGCAGGCCATCCGGGACGTCTTTGCCTCGCTCTACAACGACCGCGCGATCGCCTACCGGGTCCACCACGGGTTCACCCACTCGGAGGTGGCCCTCTCGGCCGGCATCCAGCGCATGGTCCGTTCCGACGTCGGCTCCTCCGGGGTCATGTTCACCATGGACACCGAGTCCGGCTTCCGCGACGCGGTCTTCATCACCTCCTCCTACGGCCTGGGCGAGGCCGTGGTCCAGGGCGCGGTGAACCCTGACGAGTTCTACGTCTACAAGCCCGCCCTGGCCGCCGGCCGGCCGGCGATCCTCAAGCGCGGCCTGGGCGAAAAGGCCGTGCAGATGACCTACGCGGCCTCCGCCGAGCCCGGCCGCACGGTCGAGTTCGCCCCGGTGCCGGCCTCGCAGCGGCGCCGCTTCAGCCTCACCGACGCCGAGGTGGAGCAGCTGGCCCGGCACGCGGTGGCCATCGAGGCCCACTACGGCCGGCCCATGGACATCGAATGGGGCAAGGACGGCACCGACGGGCAGCTGTACATCCTGCAGGCCCGCCCCGAGACCGTCGAGTCCCGCAAGGCCTCCGGCACCCTCTCGCGCTATACGCTCAACGAACGCTCTGCGGTGCTGGCCGAGGGCCGGGCCATCGGCCAGCGCATCGGCGCCGGCCAGGTGCGCGTGCTGACCTCGATCGACCAGATGTCCTCCTTCCAGCCCGGCGACGTGCTCGTGGCGAACATGACCGACCCGGACTGGGAACCGATCATGAAGAAGGCCGCGGCCATCGTCACCGACCGCGGCGGGCGCACCTGCCATGCGGCCATCATCGCCCGCGAGCTGGGCATCCCGGCCGTGGTCGGCACCGGCAACGCCACCCAGGTGCTTGCCGAGGGCGCCCCGGTGACCGTCTCCTGCGCCGAGGGCGAGGCAGGCCTGGTCTACGCCGGGCTGCTGGACTACACGCTGCAGGAGACCACCCTGGACGCGATGCCGGAGGCCCCGGTGAAGATCATGATGAACGTCGGCACCCCGGAGCAGGCCTTCGGCTTCGCCGGGCTGCCGCACCACGGGGTGGGCCTGGCCCGGCTGGAATTCATCATCAACCGGCAGATCGGCATCCACCCCAACGCCCTGCTGGCCCTGGCCGGGGAGATCGAGCGCCCCGCGGCCCTGTCCGACTACGCCGTGCAGCAGATCCAGGAGAAGATTGCCGCCTACGACGGCCCGCGCGACTACTACGTCCGGCGCCTGGCCGAGGGCATTGCCACCATCGCGGCCGCCTTCGCCCCGGAACCGGTGATCATCCGGCTCTCGGACTTCAAGTCCAACGAGTACGCCAACCTGCTCGGCGGTCCGGCCTTCGAACCCGAAGAAGAGAACCCGATGATCGGCTACCGCGGCGCCTCCCGGTACCTCTCGGACTCGTTCCGCCAGGCCTTCGAGCTCGAATGCGAGGCACTGAAGCTCGCCCGCAGCGGGATGGGCCTGTCCAACATCAAGGTCATGGTCCCCTTCGTGCGCACCCTCGAGGAGGCCCGGGACGTGACCGCGCTGCTGGCCGCCAACGGGCTGCGCCGCGGCGAGGAGGGGCTGGAAATCGTGATGATGTGCGAGCTGCCGGCCAACGCCCTGCTGGCCGATGAGTTCCTGGAGTACTTCGACGGCTTCTCCATCGGCTCCAACGACCTGACCCAGCTGACCTTGGGCCTGGACCGGGACTCGGCCCTGGTCGCCGGCGGGTTCGACGAGCGCAACCCCGCGGTGCGCCGGCTGCTGGAAATGGCCATCAACGCCTGCCGCGCCCGCGGCAGGTATGTGGGCATCTGCGGGCAGGGCCCCAGCGACCACCCGGACTTCGCCGAGTGGCTGCTGGAGCAGGGCATCAGCTCGATCTCGCTGAACCCGGATGCCGTGACCGACACCTGGCTGCGCCTGGCCCGCAGCCGCGCCGCGGCGGCCCAGGGATGAGCGCGCCCGGAACCGCCCGGTGAGCGGGATCCTCCCGCAGGACGCCGCGGGGGCCGGACGCGGCCCGGCCCCCGTGGTGTTCTTCCTCTCCGACAGCACCGGCATCACGGCCGAGACGCTGGGCAACACGCTGCTGACCCAGTTCCCCGGGCAGCGGCTGGAGCGGCGCACCATCCCCTTCATTACCACGGTGGAGCAGGCGCGCGAGGTCGTCGCCGTCATCGACCGCCTCGCCGCGGCCGGACCGCGGCCGATCGTCTTCTCCACCGCCGTCGGCGGCGACATCCGCGCCATCCTGGCCGGGAGCCAGGGGCATTTCGTGGACCTGTTCGGCGCCCACATCGGCGCGCTGGAGCAGGTCCTGCACGCCCCGGCCAGCGGCGAGCCGGGCCGGGCGCACGGCGTCGGCGACGCCATCCGCTACCAGTCGCGCATGACCGCCGTCGAATACGCCATCGAGCACGACGACGGCCAGTCCATCCGCGCCCTGGAGCGGGCGGAGCTGATCCTGATTGCCCCCTCGCGCTGCGGCAAGACCCCCACGACAATGTACCTGGCGCTGCAGCACGGCATCCTGGCCGCCAACTTCCCGCTGATCGAGGAGGACTTCGCCCGCCGCTCGCTGCCGGAGCCGCTGCGGCCCTTCGTGCGCAAGTGCTTCGGGCTGACCTCGCTGCCGATCCGGCTGAGCCAGATCCGCCAGGAGCGCCGGCCGGACAGCACCTACGCCTCGCTGGCCCAGTGCAGCTTCGAGCTGCGCAGCGCCGAGGACATGTACGCGGTCAACGGGATCCCGTACGTGAACTCCGCGTCCATGTCGGTGGAGGAAATCTCCGCCACCATCCTGCAGCGGATGCAGCTGCACCACTGAGCCGGCCGGCGCGTCTTCTCCCCGGGCGGGATCCTGGCGCGCCGGGTCTTCCCCGTCCGCGGCGGGACCCTCGGCCCTAGGAGCCGATCTTCAGGGTCTCCCAGCCGCCGACACCGACGGTCACGCGTTGGCGGATCTTCCCGGCGGAGACCGGGTAGTAGTACAGGTTGCCCTTCCGGTCGCGGGCGAGGATGCCGGCCCGGCCGGCGGCCACATGCCCTTCCACGGCGGACAGGTGCGTCATGGCGTTCCAGCCGGACCTGGCCACGACCTTGCGGGCCTCCCTGACGAATGTGCCCTTGCCGTTGGAGCGGTACAGCTTCAGCTGCCCGCCCGGAGTCCTGGTGACCAGGTCCATCTTCCCGTCCCGGTCGAAGTCCAGGGCCATCAGCGCCAGGCGTTTCCAGTTGGCTGAACCGAGCCGCTGCCGGGGCCCGGGCTTTCCCCCGGCGGGGTTGGCATAGGAGTACAGCCTGCCGTCACGGTTTTTGGCGATGATGCCCGGGTGCGTGTCGGCGGTTTTCCACCGGGTGACGAGGATGGTGTGGTGCTGCCAGCCGCGCGTGCCGAGGACGGCCCGCTTGAAGCCGCCCTTTTTCTGCCCGTAGTCGACGGTGAGCCTGCCGCTCTTCCAGTTGGCGACCAGGTCCTGGATGCCGTCCGAGTTCCAGTCGGCGATTTCGACGGCGAGCGCGGTGGCCCATCCGCCCGAGACGTAGCTGCGCCTGTACAGGTCCCCGCCCCGGGCGGACGGGTAGATGTAGAGGTTGCCGCCGGCGTCCACGGCCGCGATGTCGCCTGCCTTGGCCTTGGGCAGCGCCACGGCGGCCGGCAGGGACTTCAGGTCCCTGGCCAGCAGCGCCGGCATGTCGTAGGTGTAGTGGGTAATGCCCGGCAGGACCGTCATTTTCGTGCCGGTGAAGCCCAGCCCCCGGTAGATCCCCTCGGCGCGCCGGGCCGTGCCCAGGGCGGACCAGCCCTTCAGGGTCGTGCCGCCCAGCCCGTCCCGGCTGCCGGCAATCCAGTGCAGCTTCATCTTCCGCACGGCCGCGGACGGAACGGTCTGGATGCCCCGGTAGCCGCCGCCGCCCACGATCGTGGCCCCGCCGCCCTTGATCCAGCCCTGGCGGTCGGCCAGGATCTCGAAGGTGATGAACTCCGCGCCCCCGGAGTAGCCGTGGAACCAGATCCGGCCGGCGTCGAGCTGGTACTTGGAGATCAGCCTCGCCGCCAGGGAGCGGAAGTAGTCACCGTTGCGGTCCTTGTCCTCCCACCAGGTGATGCCGCCCTTTTTGTCCGGGGTGATGACCGGGACCATGATCATGTTCTTTTTGGCGGCCTCGGCGGCCATTTTCCTCATCACGGACCCGTTGGGGTGGTGGACGTAGGACTGGTCGGGGCGGCTGTAGTCACCGTGGAAGACGAACAGCACGCCGACCGGCTTCGAGGTGTCGATGCCGTCGGCATAGACGTGGTACTTGCCGGTGGCCCCGTTGGGGGCGGTGTAGGTCTGGTAGGTGGTGCTGCGCGGTGCCGCCGCCTGGGCCGGGACGGCGGCCAGGGACGAGGCGAGCAGGGCGGCGCCGATGGCTGCGCCCAGGAGGGCGCGGAGGCTGGTCTTCATGGATCCGGATCCGTTCGTGGCAGTGCTGGCGGCACCGGACGCCGCCCTCCGGAAACGCAAAGGGTTTCAGGGACGGTGCGGGCCTCCCCCGCCGGCGTTGTCGGCTACTGGCCAATATCGGCTGCCGGCGGCGTCGGGTAAGCGGACCGGCCCGGGAGGGCTGGAAACTTCCCGGGTGAATGCTGAGGTTGCATCGCACGGGAACAGGGGCAGATTCCCCGGCGGAGGCAGCGGAAGGGGCCCCGGGCGGCCAGCGCTGCGGCGGCCCGGGACCCCTTCCGGGGACGGAGGCCTGCCTTCAGGCCAGGGTGTAGAACCTGGCCGGCATCCAGGACACCGGGTGGGCCCGGGTTCCCAGCGAGGTGCCGAGCGCGCTGATCATCCGTCCGCGGCCGGTGTAGATGCCCACGTGGGACCCGCCGTTCTGGACGACCAGGTCGCCCGGCTTCGGCTCGGATGTCCGTTTCATGACCGTCCACTGCCTGACCCGCGGCAGTTCGATGCCGGCCTTGGCGTGCACCCAGCGGACAAAGCCGGAGCAGTCCCAGCCGCGCGGGCCGGTGCCGCCCCAGGCATAGGGCCGGCCGATCCCGGTCCGGGCGATCGAGACGATCCTGTGCGCCGTCGCCGCCTTCTTTTTCGCGGCCTTTGCTTTGGCCTTCTTCTTCGCGGCCTTGGCTATTGCCGCGGCCTTCTTCTTCGCCAACGCCTTCGCGGCAGCCGATACGCGCTCAAGGCCCGGCCGGATTCCGGCCTGCACGGACGCGGCGGGGGGCTGCGGCGTCGCGGCCTCCTGTAAAAGAACGTGGGCGGGTGCGGCCTGGACCGGCGGGGCGGCCAGGGCGGATACACCGAGGGCCACCAGCAGACCTGCCGCGGCTGCCACCACGGCAGGTATCCGGGGGGCTGTTTTCCGGGGTGATGCAAGCCGCCTTTCACGACCTGCCGGATTCTGTACTCTGCGTCGGCCGAGGCCTTGGCGGGAAGTCATAAGTACTCCGGGGTTGGGGACATTACCTGCCTTCCCTGCGTCCCCACCCGTGACGGGCGTGATCAGTCCATGACCCGGGGCCTGGCAGCCGGTGGCCGCACGGACTTACATCCGGCCGCCGGCGTTCCCTGGGGCACAAAGAGGGCATGCGGCGGACCGCTCGCACAGCCTAACGGCCCGCACCGGCGGCCAGCCGCGGCATTGACACAGGATTTCCCAACCATCACCTCAAGCACGGACGCCATCCGCCCCGGCCCGTGAGCCGGGGCGTGTCTGCTCCCCGGGGTCGCCGGGTGCTATGGAATCCTCAGTGCCGGCTCGTCATCGCTTTGCGCCGGCTGCCGTCGAGTTCACGCTCCACCAGGCGCTCCAGTCCGCACAGGGCCTCCAGCCGGGTGTCCCCGGTCCAGCAGAGGTCGGGGAATTCCGCCACGGTGGCAACGTACACGTCGTCCTCGGACTGCCGGGTGACATGGAAGCGGAACCCGGACAGGTCGTCACGGCCGCAGGGATCGGACATGGGGTCCTCCGTTCGTGCTGCTCAACGTTCCCGGACCCATGATAGGAGCCGGTACCGACAGGGCCGGGACGAACCGCCGCAGGCAGCAGGGGCGGCCTGCGGCGGCCCGGAGGGGAAGCCGCAGGCGAAACCGTCAGTGCCGCCGCAACCCGGTGTTGCGGCGGCACTGACGGTTCCGTTCGGCAGAAGGTTCTAGCCGATGTGAGTCAGAGAGTCCCCGGACATGCCGTCGGCCACGCTGACCGTGAACACGTTGGGTCCGCTTCGAGTGACCCTGACCCGGTCCTTCGGGGCGTTTGCCTTGGAGGAAACGTGGGTGATGGCCGCTTCCAGCGTGTGGTCGATCGTGGAGCGGTCCCAGATCTTGAGGGTCATGGAGTGCGATTCAAAGCTCATGCGCCGTTGCTTTCGTTGATTGTTTCCCGGCCACCTCACCGCCGAGGCAGCGGCATCAACCCTATCCGAATCCGCATGCCCGGCAGGTCGCACTGTGACCGACCGCACAGCCCCGGTCAGGCCCGGGCACGACGCGGGCCGCCGGTGTTTGCAGCGTGCCGTCCAGCCATGGACACCTTGGCATTCCCTGCCCTGATGTTCGGTCGCACAAGCCGGCCCCTTCAATGCGGCACCGCCGCTCCCCAGGGGAAAGATCCCCGCCGAACACCGGTCCATGGATCCGCGCCTGCCCTGCCCGCAAAAAGCCCGGCGGGGGTACCCCGCCGCGACAGCTGCTGCCCGGGCTCCTGCAGGCGCCGGGTCCCGGCCGGGAACCGCCCTCCGTGGATCTCCGGAGAGTCCCGTCGATATGGCCAGCCGTCGGCTGACGGAAGCGAATAAGCAGGCAGCGAGGGCACAAGAGAGCCCCCGCTACCCGGTGCGGGCGGTGGGGGTCTCCGGGCATCTCCAGGTCGGGTGATTGGGCACCCGGCCACCTGCACCGGCAGCCCGGCGTCGCCGTCCGGGAGGCCGGCAGCGTGCCGCCGGGCGGAGCCAGGCGTGCCGATACTACCGCGGTGCCCGTGACATCGGTCACAGGATGCGGTCTGGGGGCGCTGCAATTGCTCCATGTCCTGCAGAGTACGGCCCCGGCCGGCCTTGGGGGAGCCGGCCGGGGCCGCAGCATCCGCCGGCAGGCTCGATTGGG
>NZ_JBHTML010000169.1:0-8402 GCF_042679445.1 Arthrobacter sp. GCM10027362 | reverse complement strand
GCCAGCCCAGGAAGGCCGCCCCGACGCCGGCCAGCACGCAGACCGCGACCAGCCAGGACATGGTCCGGACCGGTGCGGAGGCCACGAGCCAGGCGCCCAGCACGCTGCCGGGGATCCGCCCGGCCAGGGCCCAGCCGGCCCCTTTCAGGTCCAGCTCGGACCGTTCCCGGACGGCCACCAGCAGCGTGATGACCGCCGCCAGCATGACCACGAGCGCGGGCAGCAACGAGGGCTCCACCAGCGCGATGACCGGCGCCGCCACCAGGCCGGCGCCGAAGCCGATGGAGCCCTGCAGGCCGGCGGCGACAAAGGTGGTCGCCGCCAGGAGGGCCAGTTCCGCCGGGTTCACTGCCCGGCAGCGATCGCACGCCGTCCGGCCCCGGCCGGGGCGGCGAGCGGGAAGTGGCATTCGGCGGCGTGCTCCACCGGCAGTCCGGGCCTGCGCACCGCCGGCATCGGCAGGGCGGTCCGTCCGGCCAATGCCGCCGTCAGCCTCGGGGGTGCCTGGGTGGCGCAGATGTCCTGCACCTGCCAGCAGCGGGTGCGGAACCGGCAGCCCGACGGCGGGTCCAGCGGCGAGGGCAGCTCACCCTGCAGCACGATCCGCTGCGTGGGCCGGGCCGCGGGATCCAGCTTCGGCGAGGCGGACATCAGTGCCGCGGTGTAGGGGTGCAGCGGGCGCTCGAAGACGTCCTCGGTGGTGCCCGTTTCGATGATCCGGCCCAGGTACATCACGGCGACGCGGTCGGTAACGTGGCGGACCACCGAGAGGTCGTGGGAAATGAAGATGTAGCTGACGCCGAGCTGTTGCTGCAGGTCGTTGAGCAGGTTCAGCACCTGGGCCTGCACGGACAGGTCCAGGGCGGACACCGGCTCGTCCAGGATGATCAGCTCCGGGTTCAGGGCCAGGGCGCGGGCGATGCCGATGCGCTGGCGCTGGCCGCCGGAGAATTCCTGCGGCGATTTTTTTGCGTCCGAGGGCCGCAGGCCCACCAGCTGGAGCAGCTCGCGCAGCCGCGCCTCGCGCTCCCGTCCGGTGCGGTACAGGCCGCGGTGGGTGGCCCATGGCTCGGCGATGATCTCGCCGGCGGTCATCCGCGCGTTCAGCGAGGCAAAGGGATCCTGGAACACCATTTGCACCCGCCGTCGCCAGGACAAAAGCTCCTTGCCCTTGAGCGCGAACGGGTCCTGGCCCTCGAAGGTGACCGAGCCGGAGTCCGGCGTCTCCAGCAGCATCAGCGTGCGCGCCAAGGTGGATTTGCCGCAGCCGGACTCGCCGACCAGTCCGAGGGTTTCCCCGCGGCCCACCGACAGGCTGATCCCGTCCAATGCGCGCAGGCGGTTGTTGCCCGACGCGCTGCGTGCCACCTGGAAGGTCTTGGTGACATCGCGGACCTCGAGCGCTGCGGGGTCGCCGGAAACGGGACGGTCGAGCACGGTGGTCATGGCTGGATCTCCTCGAGGGTCGAAGCGGCGGGAACGGCAGGAACACTGTCGGAGAAGTGGCACGCGGCCCGCTGGCCGGGCGCGACCTCGCGCAGGACCGGGCGTTCCTGCCGGCACACGGCCTGGGCCAGCGGGCAGCGGTCCTGGTAGACGCAGCCGGCCGGGATGTTCTTCAGTTCCGGCGGGCTGCCGGGAATGGAGGCCAGGCTGCTGCCGCGTTCGGCGGCCACCGGCACGGATTCGAGCAGGCCTTTGGTGTACGGGTGGCGGGGGCTGGCGAAGACCTGTCCGACCGGCCCCTGCTCGGCGACGGTGCCGGCGTACATGACGACGACGTCGTCCGCCTCCTCGGCCACGACGGCCAGGTCGTGCGTGATGAGCACGACCGCCATGTCCTCCTCCTCGCGCAGCCGCCGCAGCAGGTCCATGATCTGGGCCTGCACCGTCACGTCGAGCGCGGTGGTGGGCTCGTCGGCGATCAGCAGGCGCGGGCTCAGGGCCACGGCCATGGCGATCAGGATGCGCTGGCGCATGCCGCCGGAGAACTGGTGCGGGTAGGCGTTGACCCGCGACTCGGGTTCGGGGATGCCGACCCGGCGCATCAGCTTCACGGCCTCTTGGCGGGCCGCGGCCGCGGAAGCGCCGTGGTGGATGCGGAAGGCCTCGCCGAGCTGGACGCCCACCGGGTAGACCGGGTTCAGGGCCGTCAGGGCGTCCTGGAAGACGATTCCGAGCCCGGCGCCGGCGACCTTGCGGCGCTGCCTGGGCGGCATCCGGACCAGGTCCGCGCCTTCCAGTTCGGCGCTGCCGCCGGCCACATGGGCCACCGGATCGAGCAGGCCGGCAATGGCCTTGGCGGTCATGGACTTGCCGCAGCCGGATTCGCCCAGCAGCGCCAGGGTCCGGCCGGCGCGGGCCTCGAACCCGACCGCGTCCACGGCCCGGACGGTGCCGGCGGGGGTGCGGATATCGACGTCGAGGCCTTCGACGCGGAGCACGGGCCGGCCGGCGGGGCGGCCGGCGGAGCTTTCGGCAGCAGAGGTCATTCTCACTTGGACTCCTTGGCCGTCAGGCGGGCGATGAACTTGCGGCGTCCCGGCACCGCCAGGCGCCAGCGCTGGGACGGGTCGGTGGCGATGCGCAGCCACGCCGCGAGCATATTGGCCGAGATGGCGGTGATGACGATGGCCAGGCCCGGGAAGATGGACAGCCACCAGGCGGTCTGCAGGTACTGGCGGCCCTGTGCCACCAGCAGGCCCCAGCTGACGTCCGGCGGCTGGATGCCGATGCCGAGGAAGCTCAGCGAGGACTCGGCCAACATGACGTAGCAGAACTCCAGGGTGGCCAGGGTCAGGATGGTGGGGATGACCACCGGGATGACGTGGCGGGCGATGATGGCGTTCGGCCGGGCGCCGAAGGTGCGCGCGGCGTCGACGAAGGTGCGGCTCTGCAGCTCGGCCGATTCGGCGCGCGCGGTGCGCAGGTAGATCGGGATGCGCGTCAGGGCCAGGATCAGCACGATGTTCGCCGCGGACGGGCTGAACACGTACAGTACGACGACGGCCAGCAGCAGCGAGGGAAAGCTCATGATGATGTCGGCGACGCGCATGGAGACGTTTTCCCGCCAGCCGCGGTGGTAACCGGCCCAGACGCCCCACAGCGAACCGAGCACCATCGCCGCCGCCACGCCCGGGACCGCGACCAGCAGCGTGGTCCGGGTGGCGGTGACGAGCCGGGCCAGCACCGAGCGGCCCAGGGAGTCCGAGCCAAGGAAGTATTCCCACCCGTTGGCCGGGTTGAAGGGGGCCTTGTTGGCAAACAGCAGGTTCTGCTTGGTGGCCAGGTCGCCCATCAGCGCCGGCCCGAAGGCCGCGGTCAGCAGCACCACGAGCAGGATGACGGCGCCGGTGCAGGCAAACTTGTCCCGCAGCAGCATCCGGAACAGGCCGGGGGCGGCCGATTTCGCTTCCCGCCGCGCGGAAGCGGCCTGCGGCGCCGGCCCGGCGCCGGGGAGCTCTTGCATGGTCTGGCTCATGGGTTTGCTTCCTTCCTAGGCGTTGGCCGGGACGGCCGCGGCGGGGGCACGGCGGGCCTTGGCACGGCGGGACGCGGACGCCGGGCGCACGCGCGGATCCAGCAGGGCGTACAGCAGGTCGATGACGATGTTCAGGACGAAAATGGCCACCGCGGTCAGCAGCACGCAGGCCTGGAGCACGGCGAAGTCGCGCTGCAGGATCGAGTCGATCATCAGCTTGCCGATGCCGGGCCAGCCGAAGATGGTCTCGACCACCACCGCGCCGTTGACCAGGCCCACGGTCAGGTCGCCGGCGACGGTGAGTGCCGGCGCGGCGGCATTGCGCAGCGCATGCCGGGTGACCACGCGGGCCTGCGAGGCGCCCTTGCTGCGGGCCAGCTTGATATAGGGTTCCGACAGCGAGGACACCATGGCCCCGCGCACCACCTGGACGAGCGCGCCGAAGGGCCTCATCACGAGCGTGCCGATCGGCAGGAACCAGGCGGCGGCGCCGGTGACGCCGGAGGTCGGCACCCAGCCGAGGGTGATGGCGAAGATCCAGATCCCCACGATCGCCAGCCAGAAGTCCGGGATGGACGCGGCCGCCATCGAGATGAAGCTGGAGATGCGGTCCGCGGCGCCGTTGGGCTTCAGCGCCGCCCAGCTGCCGACGATCACCGCCAGCACGATGGCCAGCACCATGGTGGTGGCGGCGAGCTGGAGGGTGGCCGGGAAAGCCCGTAGCGCCATGGCGGCCGCGGACTCCCCCGTCCGGAGGGAGGTGCCGAAATCCAGCTGGAGGACGCCGCCGAAGTAGTCGGCCATCTGGACCAGCAGCGGCTGGTCCAGGCCGTTGCGGGCGGCAAAATCCGCGCGCATTTGGTCCGTGGCGTTCAGCGGCAGGTACAGGCTGGCCGGATTGCCTGTGAGCCTGGCCAGCGCGAAGACACCGACGATGACCACTACCAGCGGCAGGGCGCTGGAGACGATTCGCTTTCTCAGGTACGTCAGCATGGCTTCCCTCGTTTCCCCTTCGTTGCCGTCCGGCTACTGCGCCGGCTTGACCTCGGCCAGCCGCAGTTCGTCACCGGTGGAGGAGTTGGGCGTGTAGTCGACGGTCTTGGCCTTGCCGATCATGCCGGTCTGGTGGGCGATGTGGGCGAACTGCACGACCTTGTCGTTCTGGTAGGCGAAGACCTCCTCGAAGGCCTTCTGGCGCTCCTCGCCGGTCGCGGCGTCGGCCTTCTTGATCAGCGCGTCGAGCTCCGGGGTGCCGAAGGCGCTCTGCGCACCCTTGGAGGCCATGTACTGGTCCACCGTGAACGCGGCGTCACCGGCCTGGTTGCCGTGCTGGGTCATCAGCATCAGCGCGCCGGAGGTCTTGGCAAACGGGCGTACCTGGTAGGTCAGGTGCTGGCTGGTTTCGAGCATCTGCAGCTTGACGTTCAGGCCGGCCTGGGTGAGCTGCTCCTGGAGCACCTGGCCCAGTTCCTCGATCTTCGGGAACTGTGCGCTGCGCACCACCAGGTCGATCTCGGCGCCGGTGTCCACGCCGTCGGCCTTGGCCTCGGCCACCAGCTGCTTGGCCTTTTCCAGGTCGAACGGCCACGGCTGCAGCGCGTCGTTGTGGCCGACGACGCCGGAGGGCACCAGCTGGGCGGCCGCCTTGTCGCGGCCGCCGTAGAGGCTGGAGACGATTCCTTCCTTGTCGATCGCGTAGTTGACCGCCTGGCGGATCCGGATGTCGTTGAAGGGGGCCTTGTCGGCGTGCATGCGCAGGGCGACCGTCTCATTGTTCGGGTAGGACACGCCCAGGTCGCCGATGTTGTCCTCAGGGCTCAGGCCGGTCGCGATGTCCGCCTCGCCGGAGGTGATCATGGCCGCGCGCACGCTGCCCTCGGAGCGCCACTGGTACTCGGCCTTGGCATAGGCCGGCTTCTCTCCCCAGTAGCCGTCGAACCGGGCGACGGTGATCTTCTGGCCGGCGTCCCATTTCTCCAGCTTGTACGGGCCGGTGCCGATGGGCTCGCGCACCTTTTCGGTGTCCGAGGTCTCGGCCGGCACGACCTCCAGGAAGGACAGCCGCAACGGCAGGATCGGATCGGCCTCCGGCGCGGTGACCTGCAGGGTGGTGTCGTTGACCGCCTTCACCGCCAGGTCCTGGTCGCCGAAGACGTAGCCTTCGACGTTGCAGCCGAGCTTGGAGTTCACCGCGCGGTCGATGGTGGCGGCCGCGTCCTCGGCGGTGAAGCTGCTGCCGTCGTGGAACTTCACGCCTTCGCGCAGGGTCAGGGTCCAGACCCTGTTGTCCTTGGACTCCCATTTGGTGGCCAGCTTCGGCTCCAGGCCGCCGGTGGTCGGATTGCGCTCGATCAGCGGTTCGGTGATGGTCGAACGGTCGACGACGCCGGTGCTGGTCAGGTTCGCCTCGCAGGGTTCGAGGGTCGGGGGCTCCTGCTGCAGCACCACGCGCAGCATGTCCGAAGCGGCCGCGGCCGAACCGCCGCCGGAGGCCTCGCCGGAATTGGCCACGGAGCAGCCGCTGAGGACCAGGCCGGTGCCGAGCACGGCCAGGGCCAGCGCGCCGTTGCGCCGGCGCAGCCCGGACTTCCGGGCAGGGCGTTCGGTGTAAAGCGTCATTGTTTCCTCCAGGGCGAAGACCGGCAGCAGGCCGGCAGCGTCTACATATGAAGTCAGGAGCTGGATTGGTATGCATCAGCTTGGGAGCCGGAAAAGTCCGCGTCAAGGAAAGTTCCGGGTGTGACGGGCCCGCAGCCAGGGCGCCAATGCCGTATGCGGCCGCGATCGACGCCGGGGCGGGTGTGACTTCCGCGACATTCCGCGGCTCGCAGCTAATCCATGCTGGAGCAGTATTGATCCATGCATTCTGCGTGTTGGACGTGCATCACGGCCGTTTCCTACTGTGCAGGCATGACGAACCATGCTCCGGCCGCCGCCGATGTGCCCACTGCCCTGCCTGCCGCTGCCGCCACCGGCCACACGATCCTGCAAGTCGGGCCGGTGAACCCGGACGTGCAGGCCGCACTGGCCGGGGAGTTCGGCGCCCTGCGCCTGCCCGAGACCCGGCCCGAGCGCGAGGACTTCCTGCACGAACACGGCGGGCAGGTCACCGTCGCCGTCTGCTCCGGCCGGATCGGCGTGGATACCGAACTGATGCGGGCATTGCCGAACCTGGCCGCAATCGTCAACTTCGGCGTCGGCTACGACAGCACCGATATTGCCCAGGCGGCCGAGCGCGGCATCCCGGTCAGCAACACCCCCGACGTGCTCACCGACTGCGTCGCGGACACGGCCCTGGCCCTGTACCTGGACGTGCTGCGCCGCATTTCCGCCGCCGACCGCTTCGTCCGCCGCGGGGACTGGGAGGCCACCGGCAACTTCCCGCTGGCGGTGCGGGCCTCGGGCAAGCGGGTGGGCATCCTCGGGCTCGGCCGGATCGGCGCGGCCATCGCCCGCCGGCTCGAGGGCTTCGGCTGCGAGCTGCACTACCATAACCGCCGCCGCATCGACGGTTCCCCCTACGCGTACCACGCCTCCGCCCGGGAGCTGGCCGAGGCCGTCGAGGTCCTGATCGTGGCCGCGGCCGGCGGCCCGGAGTCGGCCGGCCTGGTCGACGCCGACGTGCTCACCGCCCTGGGCAGCGAGGGCTACCTCGTCAACATCGCCCGCGGCTCGGTCGTCGACGAACCGGCGCTGGTGTCCGCCCTGGTCGAGGGCCGGATCGCCGGCGCCGGGCTGGATGTCTTCGCGCACGAGCCGTACGTGCCGGCGCAACTGCTGGACCTCGATTCCGTCGTCGTGCTGCCCCATCTGGGCAGCGGCACCGCCGAGACCCGGAAGGACATGGCACGCCTGACCCTGGAGAACCTGCGCAGCTTCCTGCGCGACGGTTCGCTCACCACCCCCGTCTGAGCCTCCGGCACCAGGAACAAAGGTCCGGTCATGACTGTCGTTGCCGGATTCACCAACACCCCCGAAGGATTCGCAGCCGCCGAGGCTGCGGCGGACGAGGCTGCCCTGCGGCGCACCGCCGTCGTCCCGCTGGATTCCTCCGGCTCGGCGGATCCTGGCGGCCATGCCGCGGAACTCCGTCAGGTCGAACTCCGTCAGGTCGAACTCCGTCAGGTGCTCGCCCGCGCCGCGGCGGCAGGGTCAGGGCCGAGGTGCAGCCGCTGCCGCCGGAGACGGATCCGGGCGACGCGCTGATCGATGCCTCCTACCGGCGCGACGTCGAACTGGTGGTCATCGGGGTCCGCCGCCGCTCGCCGGTGGGCAAGCTCTTCCTCGGCTCCACCTCGCAGCGGTGATCCTGGAGGCCGGCTGCGCCGTTCAGGCCGTCAAGGTCCGGGTGGGGCCGCGCGGCTGAAGCCGCCGGAGACGTATGCTGGCCGCACAGGGCACCGCACGGAAGGGGCAGCAGGTATGGGCGAGCAGCCGCCATCCGGGATCCGCCACGGCGGGGTGCGGGAGGTCAAGTCGGCCGCCCGGACCATCGGGATCCTGGAACTGCTGGCCGAACGCGGCAACGAACCGGTGACCATCCGGGAGATCTGCGCCGCCATGGACACCCCGCGCAGCAGCATCTATGCGCTGCTGCGGACGCTGACCGATGCCGGCTGGGTGCGGACGGATTCCACCCGCTCGCTCTACAGCATCGGCATCCGCGCGCTGCTGGCCGGCACCACCTACCTGGACGCCGATCCGCTGCTGAAGGTGGTCCGGCCCCACCTGGCCCTGCTGGGCAAGCAGGTGCGCGGCACAGTCAACTACGGCCGGCTCGACGGCCGGCATATTGTCTACCTGGCCAGCTGGGAGGCCCCGGGACATGAGCGTGCGGCGGCACGCGTGGGCCGCCGGCTGCCCGCCCACGCCACAGCGCTCGGCCAGGCCGTGCTCGCCGGGCTCGAGCCGGCGGAAACGG
>NZ_JBHTML010000168.1:0-8461 GCF_042679445.1 Arthrobacter sp. GCM10027362 | reverse complement strand
GCGGCCCCGCGGCGGCGGGGGCGGGGGACGCCTGGACGTCCAGCGGCAGGTTCAGCACCACCGTGCGCCGTTCGTTGACCGCCGTACGGTAGGCGCGCACGACGTCGTCCGCGGCGCTGGCGGCGGAGTGCACACGCTCGGCGACCGCGCCCACGCTGCGCGCGAAGCCGGACTGGTCCATGGCAAAGTTGGACCGCACCGCGGCACCGGCGGTCCCGGCGGCCAGCACCAGCAGCGGCGTACGGCTCTTGGCAGCCTCGCCGATCCCGGTGGCCGCGTTGGTCAGCCCGCAGCCCTGATGCACCGAGACGATGCCCAGCCGGCCGGACATCCGGGAGTATGCGTCCGCCATGGTCGCGGCGCCGCCCTCGTGCCGCGCGGCGGTGAAGGGCACCCCGGCCGCGCGCAGGGCGTTCGTGACCTCGAAATTGCCGCTGCCGACCACCCCGAAGGCGTGGCCCGCGCCGAGGGCGGCGAGGGTTTGCCCAACCAGGGCGGCGACGCTGCCGGGTCCGGCGGTGCTGTGGGATTCTGTCATGGTGTCCTCTGGGTTGGTCCCGCTGGCGGGAGAATGCCGGGAGAAAGTCAACGCGGATCTTTTCTATCGATCACTTGTAACGGCCGTCAATAGATGCACATAATATGACGCAGGTCACAAGCGGTCCTCCGTATCCAACGAGTAAGGCATTTGTCGAATGGCTAACACCAACCCGGCGGCGTGGAACGTCCCGCGCCGCACCACCTCCACCGTACTGTTTGCCTGCTGGCTGGCGATCCTGGCCGAGGGCTACGACGTCGGCGTGCTCGGCGCGGTCCTGCCGGCGCTGGCCGAGTACAAGGCCTGGGACCTGACCCCCCTGCAGCTCGGCGGGCTGGGCGCCTACGCCCTGGTCGGCATGCTTTTCGGTGCCCTGTTCATCGGCACGCTCAGCGACCTCGTCGGCCGCAAGAAGATGCTGCTGCTGTCGATGCTGATCTTCACCATCACCCAGCTCGGTGCCGCGCTGGCACCGACGCCGGAACTCTTCGGGCTTTTCCGCTTCCTCGGCGGCCTGGGCATGGGCGGCGTCATCCCCGTGGCGGCGGCCCTGACCATCGAGTACTCGGCACCGAAGAAGCGGTCCTTCAACTACGGCCTGATGTATTCCGGATACTCACTGGGCATTGTCGCCTCGGCGCTGGTGGCCATGGCGGTGCTGCCCGCGCTGGGCTGGCGCTGGGTCATCGGCGCCGGTGCCCTGCCGCTGCTCGTGCTGCCGGTCATCATGCTGATCCTGCCCGAGTCCCTCGAATACCTGGTGGCCAAGCGCCGGTACCGCGAGGCCGAGAAGCTGGCCGCGCGCCTGGGCATCACCGGCTTCAGCGCGCAGGCCGCCGCCCGGGTTCCGGTGCACAAGGCCCGGGAGCCCAAGGCATCGTGGATGCACGTATTGGCCGCCATGTTCTCACCCCGGTTCCTGCGCTCCACCGTATTCTTTTGGATCTCGCTGTTCTGCGGCATGGTACTTGTCTACGGCCTGAACACCTGGCTGCCGGCCATCATGCGCAAGGCCGGCTACGACCTGGGCTCCTCGCTGACCTTCCTGCTGGTCTTCAGCTTGGCCTCGGCCATCGGCGGGCTGGTCCTGGGCCGGGCGGCCGACCGCTTCGGGCAGCGGCTGATCCTGATCCTGTTCTACCTGCTCGGCGCCGGCGGCATCCTGCTGCTGATGTTCCCCAACAGCCTGGTGGTGAACCTGCTCTTCGTGGCCTTTGCCGGCGTCGGCTCGATTTCGACGTCACTGGTGCTCACGGGCTACATTGCCGACTACTATCCGGCCAACGCCCGCGCCACCGCCACCGGCTGGGCGCTGAGCTTTGCCCGCATCGGCGCCATCTCCGGCCCGCTGATCGGCGGCTGGATCGGGTCGGCGAAGCTGCCGTTCGAGTGGAACTTCATCGTCTTCGCCCTGGTGGGCGTGCTGGCGGCCGGCGGCGTGGCACTCATCCCCAGGACCCGGCCCGCGGCCGGCGCCGTCCAGGCGGCCGGGGAACACGAGCCCGCCTCGGTGCGGGCCTGAGGTTCCTTCCTCCACCGTCAACGACGCCGGCGCCTCCGGTTCCGCGGGAACGGAACCGGAGGCGCCGGCGTCGTTCCGTTCCATGAGGCGGGACGGCGCCCTGCCGGGCACGCCCTGTAACGCTGTTGTAACGGCACACGTGGGATACTCATACTGCTCCACCGTGTGATCAGACCGGCGCCAGGACCGGCCGGTGCCATCGGTGGCCTCCGGCCATCCTCCCTGCCGCTGACCCCAACGATGCCGCAACAAGTCATGGATCCAAGGTGTCACCGAGGGGCCCAAATGATGTCGGAAACAGCTTTGCAGGAACTCAGGCGCGAGGTGCGCGGGCCGGTGCTGCTGCCGGGCGAGAGCGGCTTCGAACAGGAGATCGCCGCCTACAATCTCGCCACCATCCACCGTCCTGACGTGGTGGCCGGGGTCGCAGACGCCGCGGACGTCGTCGCCGCAATGAAATGGGCGGCTGCGCACCGCGTGCCGGTGGCGGTCCAGGCAACCGGGCACGGCGCGGACACCGTCATGGAGGGCGGCCTGCTGATGGCTACCAGCCGCATGCAGGATTTCGACTTCGACCCGGAAAAGCGCGTAGCGCGCGTGGGAGCCGGGGTGAAGTGGCGCAAGGTAATTGACGCCATCGTGCCCCACGGACTGATGGGACTCAATGGCTCAACCACCGACGTCAGCGTGGTCGGTTACACCTTGGGCGGCGGCCTCCCCGTCATGGGCCGGGTCTTCGGCTTCGCCGCCGACCACGTCCGCAGCCTCGACGTCGTCACCCCGGATGGGCAGTTGCGCCGCGTGGACGCCGGGCACGAGCCGGATCTTTTCGCCCTCCTGCGCGGCGGCAAGGGCAACCTGGGCATCGTGACCTCGATGACCTTCGACCTGTTCCCGCTGCAGGACTTCTACGCCGGCGGCATCTTCTACCCCGGCTCCGATGCCGAGGAAGTGCTGACAGCCTTCGGCCGTTGGGCACTGACGGTGCCGGACAACGTGTCCACTTCCGTTGCCCTGCTCCGGCTGCCGGAGCTGGAGTTCATTCCCGAGCCGATGCGGAACCAGTTCCTGGTGCACCTTCGCTATTGCTACGTGGGTGACGCCGAGGCCGGCGCCCGGACGCTGGCACCAATGCGTGCCGTTTCCCATCCTGTGGCGGACATGGTCGGACCGATGACCTACCAGGACATCGACCAGGTCCATCTGGATCCGCCGGTTCCGCTTCCATTCCTGCATGCCGGGGAATTCCTGCGCGGGTTCGACGCCGACGTGGTCGGTGCGCTGCTGCAGCAGGCCGGGCCGGGGATCGACTGTCCGCTGCTGGAAATCGAGATCCGCCTGATGGGCGGGGCGTACGCCAAGGCCAGTGAAGTCCTCGACGCGGTCTCCGGGCGGGACGAGCCCTTCCACCTGGTGCTGGTAGGCCTGGCGGCGTCACCGGATATCGACGCGATCTCCGGTTCCATCAAGTCGATCTTCAAGGCGCTGGCTCCATACGCCTCAGGACGGACGTTCGTGAACATGCACGGCGTTCCGGGCGATGAAACGGACAGGGCCCGTGCCTGGTCCCCGGAGGTCTATACGCGCCTGGTCCAGGCCAAGTCCCGCTATGATCCGGACAACCTGCTGCGTTTCCAGCACGCGATCGGCCAGCCGGTGGTTCCGGCCTGACGGCATGGTGGCTGCCGGACACGAAGCCCGGCGTCTGGCAGCGGTGACTTTTGGGATCGTTCCCGTCCGGCCTTGCGCTGCATGCGGCCTACGTGAGGTCATTGCCGCTGGCATTCGTCGCGCCGGTGGCCGGCACCGCCGGCCAGCTTGTTGGCGAGGAGCTTCAGGCAGGCGGGCCTGCCGGCTGCCAAGGCCCGGTCCTTCTGCGCAGGTGGTTACTGCCTCGCCCCGTTATAGGTGCGGAAGGAACCGCCGGCCTCGGTGCGGGTGAAAATTTTTGCGCAGGTTGGGCTGCTTGTCCAGCCCTACTGGCCGGTTGGCATCTTTTCAGCTGGAATGCCCTGAGTGCGTTTGCGATTAGTAAGTGTGCTGATGTAACGATTAAGTTGCAACATTCGCTAGAGATTGGAGCAACATATGTCGTCGTTTCTGAAAACCAGGGCTCGCCGGTTGGCTGCAGGAGTCGCCGTAGCAGGTGTGGTGACCGCCGGGGTTGGCGGAGCCGCTTCGGCCGCTGAAACGCAGGACCCGTTCGTGGCCATCACGGCCGAGGACGTTACCATCACGCCGGCCCCGGTTGAGGAGACTGAACCGGTTGTCGATGAAGGCACCGCCGGTGAAACCCCCGCGGCAGAAGAACCGGTCGAGGAGCCGGCACCAGTCGAGGAGGAACCGGCCCCGGCCCCGGGTGACGAGACCCCGGTCGAGGAAGAGCCCGCCCCGGCCCTGGGTGACGAGACCCCGGTCGAGGAAGAGCCCGCCCCGGCCCCGGTCGAGGAGCCGACTGCCGAGTGGAAGGCCGTCAAGGCTGCAGCCGACGCTGAGTGGAAGATTGCCAAGGCTCAGGGAAAGGCCGACTGGAAGGCCATCAAGGCTGAAGGAAAGGCCGAATGGAAGGCCGCCAAGTTCGCCGAGAAGGCCGCCGGCCAGGACGAGTAATCCGGCTAGGCCCGCCAGCCAGGGGCGGCCTCCTGTCGGGGGGAGGCCGCCCCTTTGCGTGCAGTTCAGGCGGCCAGGCGTGCGCCCCGTCGCCGTCATGCCGCGCCTGACCGCGGCCGAGACCGCGTTCAAGCATACGGACGTCGCCGGGGTCTGGAGGCCTGCCCCGCGCATGGCATCGTTTCGTCGACTTCAGGTTTCAGTTGCCGGTGAAGACGTTGCCGGCCGCTTCATGGAGCGCCCTGCCCGAAGGCACCGACGGCGGCGGTACCTGGCTGGAGTACCTCGCCGACGAGGACCAAGCACTACCCCGCAGGCGTAACCGGGCACCGCGTCCCCGCGCACCGGCGGGTCCTGGCACCGGGCCCTTCGAAGATCCGCCGCATGTTCGCCGCCCGCCCCTGGAAAGACACAGCATGGGTACTGCATCAGAACCCCTTGCGCCCGGGCAGCGGCAAGCGGCCCGGGACGGCTTCGTTGCCGCCACGGCATCATTCGTCGCGGTGTTTGCCGCCGGTGCCACCGCGATTCCCCTGTATGACACCTACCGCCGCGCCGACGGCGTCACCAACGCGGAGTTTTCGCTGGTGGCCGTCGGCTACTTCGCCTGCGCGATCTTCGCCCTGCCCGTCCTCGGACGGCTCTCCGACCATGGGGCCGCAAACCCGTCTCGATCGCGGCCGTGCTCACCGCCGCCGCCGGCTGCGGGATCCTCCTGGCCGCTGCTGTTCGGACGCGGCCTGCAGGGCCTGGCCGCCGGGCTCGCCTCCAGCGCGATCGCCGCCTACGCCGTGGACACCGCACCGGCCGAACCGAAGTGGCTCACCGCCGCCGTCACCACCGCCTTGGCCACCATCGGCCTGTCCCTCGGCGTGTTCGCCTCCGGCACCGTGCTGCAGTTCGCCCCGCACCACGGGAACTCACCTTCTGCGTCTTCGGCCTCATCCTGCTCGGCTGCGCCGCCGCCCGGGTCCCGGGCGTCCTGGGCTCGCTGGGCTCGCTGGTCCCGTGCCTCGTCCTGCCCGCCGCCGCCCGCCCGTACCTGCCGGTCGCGGCCTGCATCTTCATCGCCACCTGGGCCTTCGGCGGGTACTTCCAAGCCTTCGGGCCGTCGGTCGCCGCGGACTACCTCGGCTCCCACACCCCGCTGACGGCCGCCGCGGTCTTCGCCTCCTACATGGCCCCCAGCTTCCTCGGCAGCCCGATAGCCGGACGGCTCACCCCGGCCACCGCCCAGCGGCTGGGCATGGCAGCCGTCGCGGCCGCCGGCGCACCACCCCTTGACGGACACCCCGATGCGCGTCAGGATCACCAGCGCAGACACCGCCCTGTCCGGAACGCTCGACGACACGGCAGCCGCACGCAGCTGCGCCGCCCTGCTGCCGCTGGCCGTCGAACTACGCGGCTACGCCTCCACCGAAAAGATCACCGGCCTCCCCCGGCGCCCCTCCCCCGACGGCGTTCCTGAGGTGGTCAGGCCCGGGGCCGGCGACCTCACCACCCTGACCACAACGGACCGGGCCACCGGCACCATCGAAACTGACGGGTAAAAGGGGACCGGTGCGCTGGCACTGCCCGGGATCCCGCTGCCCGGCGCCAGCAGTACGAAGGGATTATCCGTTCCCAGGCGTCCACCGGAACTGCCAGATACCACCGCCGCTTCCTGACCGGAAATCAACCCGCCGCGGGCTCAATAACTGCCTGCGGTGCCCGGGCGAACACGGGGTCCTTCCATCTTCTGGACTTGCCGGGACGCCGGTGGCAGCGGGTTGTCCCTGCCGCCAGTCCCCGGGGTGCCGCCGGCCGGTCCCACCGCCCGATGCCAAAGAATACAGTGTTTTCCCAAGCTCGCCCGGCAAGACTGTGCCGGCCGGGGCCTGGCGGCTTCCCCCCCAACCGTTGGGCCCCGGTGCTGCCGTTAGCCGGCGTCCATGCCCGGTAGCGGTGGACGGTGGCGCGGCCGGCCTCAATGATCCTGCCGATGTCGGCAAGCCCCAAGGCCCCGGGCCTGCCGCTCTACCGCCTGCACCTGATGCGGGCCGGCTACCTCTTCCCGGGCGTCGGCCAGCCGCTGCCACTCCGGCCAGGCGCACCGCAGCCGCTCCACCTCGTTTGCGTCCGGCTCCGGACCATTCTCCTCGGTTCAACGCCGCTGTTCAGTCGCCGACGCCACCGCGCCAGGAACACGCCTACCGGGTAGGCGCTCTAAACGATTCCTTTGTCCGCCAAGCGACCACAACAAGCCAAATGATCCACGCGAGGATGAGGATATAGCCGGCCAGGATTGCGAACGTGTTGGTCGCCGAGAAGCCCTCGGAACCGAGCACCCAGCCCTGCACGATGTAGGCAAGACCGGACAGCGCCATCAGGTAGCCAAGGGCTCCCGGCAGCCTCGCCGTCACAGCCACTGCGCTGCCGAGCAGGATCAAGGCGAGACCAAACATGAAGCTCTGATAGCTCCTGGCGCCCCACTCCAGCCACCGAATCGACTCGGCGCTGGCAAAGCGGGCCGCCTTCTCCGCTTCCGGCGCACCCACCCAGGCATCAACGGCCTGTTTGAGGGCAACCCCGTCCACTGCCTGCAGGATGCCGTAGAGCCCAAGCGCCACCGCCGCAAAGACGGCCCCCAGCCGTGCCACCCAGGCCGCGCCTCCAGCTCCAAGGTCCAGAGCGAAGTAGAAGACGAGAAGGCCGGCGATGACCACCGCCATGCCAGTGAACTGGCCGAGATGCACAGCGGTCCAGCCGGCGCTGCCGGCGTATTCGGCAAACACCGCCCTGTGGTTGTTGGCCGGCCCGCCGGGATGGAGCAGGCCCGCGAGCACGTAAAGGATGAAGCCCACCACAAGCAGCACTGCCGAGAGGCGAAGGGTCTTGCCGTTGATCATGGATCCTCCCTGCTCTCCGACCTTAGGGTCCGGCGCAGCCCCGAGTCCAGCGGCCCTGACGTCGCGGATTGTGGTCGGCGCGGTGTTGTTGCTCCGGACCACAGCCTCCGCCTCAGGGACGCTGTTCGCGTGGACGGCCGCAGGCACACGTCGACGGCCCGGAACACGACTGGTAACAGTTTTCCTTTGTCGATATGGCCGACGGCATGCGGGGCCATTGCAGCCGGCCTCGACGCAGGGCGGATGCTACCCGTTGCGCTGCATGGCGGCGTCCAGCGCCATGATGCGGTGGCAGTGGCTGCGCGCGAACGGCAGGTCGTGGGTGGACAGCAGCACCGCGGTTCCCCGTTCCCTGGCTCCGGCCAGGATCCGGCCGAGCAGCTCCCGGCCGTGTCCGTCCAGCGAGACGGTCGGCTCGTCCAGCACCAGCACCTTTGGTCCGCGGGTGAGCACGGTGGCCAGTGCCACCAGGCGCCGTTGCGACGCCGGCAGCTCGTACGGGTGGGCATTGGCCACGGCCGGCAGCCCGCACGCGTCCAGCGCTTCGCGAACGGCCTCCGGCTCCGGCCGCGAGCGCGGCGGCCCGAAGGACACTTCACGCAGCACGGTGCGCTCGAACAGTTGGTCCGCGGGGTTCTGGAACAGCAGGCCGGCCGCCGCGGCCAGCTTGCCTACCGGGGTGGCGGTGGCATCGAGCCCTGCCACCCGGACCGTGCCGGAGTCCGGGCGGACCAGGCCCAGGGCCATTTTGAGCAGCGTCGTCTTGCCGGTCCCGTTGGGTCCGGTCAGGGCGACGCACTCGCCGGCGCGTACGTCCAGGTCGACTCCCGCCAGCAGCTGCGGGCCGGCGGCTGCACCGTTCCCGGCACGCCGGCGGGCCCACGGGCGCTCGCGGTGCTCCGG
>NZ_JBHTML010000167.1:0-8518 GCF_042679445.1 Arthrobacter sp. GCM10027362 | reverse complement strand
GCACATGGATCTCCGGTGCCGCGGGCTCCCCCAGCCAGCGGCGCAGCTGCTGCAGGTGGGCGCCGAAGACGACCTCGTTGGCCACCAAGATCCGCTCGGCGCCCCACCGGGCCGCCATGCCCGCCTGCGCCACGGTGGCCACGGTGGCGCCCCAGGCGCCGGGCAGCTGGCGCCGGACGATCTCCCGGGTCATGGTGGTCTTGATGTGCGGGGCCAGCACCATATTGTGTTCCCGGGCCCACGCCTGCTTCACGGCGATATTGTGCTCGACGGCAGCCACGTCCAGAAGCAGCTGCGGCAGCGAATCAAGCGGCAGGGACGGGTCGAGGGCAGGCACGGGTCAGGCCTGTCCTGATGGCGACGGCGCGGCAGCCGGCCGGGCGGCCGGCAGCTGGTCGCTGGTTTCCGCGGCCCATCCCCTGATCAGCTGACCCAGCTTGAGAATTGACGCCCTGATCTGCCCGGGCGTAGCTACGGTAACCTGCTGCAGGACAAGCCCGTCGAGAGCTGCGAAGACAGCTCTTGCCATGTCCCTGTCCCGAGGCAATCCGTCGCGTTCGAACATGTCGAGCATGTTGTCCAGATAGCTGTCATACAACCTGGCGGCCATCTGCCGCATCTGATCGCTCCGTCCGGAGGCCAGGATCATCTGGTATTGGAACAGCTGCAACTGCGGCTCCTCCGCCACAATTTGCGTAAGCCGCTGCGCAAAGTCCTCATCAACTGAGGCATTGGCGGCGAAGTCCGTCAACTGCTGGGACCTGGACACAGCCCACTCCGTCGCCGCCTCCAGCAATGCCTCCTTCGACCCGAAATGGTGCGAAATCAGCGTGTTGTTAACGCCCGCCCTGTCCGCCACCCTGCGGTAGCTGAACCCGTCCAGACCCTGCTCGGCCACGAGATGCACCACGGCGGCCAGCAGCGCCTCCCGACCTTCACCGTACTTTTTGATCTTCCCGTTCCCGTTCACAAGTCGAGCCTATCCACAAACTCAGCAGATGCAGGGTATTGACTTAAGAACTAAGCGAGTGCAGAGTTTTGTCTGTGACTTGAGTCATGGCCAGCCGCCGGGCCCAAACAGCTGATCAGCCGGCCCCCAGCAGGATGAGGCTCCGGGCGCTGAAAGCTCGGACTTCCTCATCCCCGCATTGACTTCTCATCCCCGTATTGACGTTCAGAAGGTGATTCCCTTGACAGAGACTTTCCTCGGGCCTCCTGCCGCAAAGGGCCTGCGGGCCCGCGACACCGTGGCCATGTGCACGCCCACGCTCAGTGCCGTGTTCGTCGTTGCCGGATCGACCGCCGGGGCGCTGGGCATCTGGGGCGCGGCCCTGGTCTGCACCGTCCTCGCCGTCGTGTCCATGCTGCAGAACTACCTCTTCGCCGAGATGGCGGCCATGTTCCCCGGCAAGTCCGGCGGGGTGGCCCTGTTCGCCGCCGAAGCGTGGAAGAAGTTTTCCCCGCTGCTGGCCTCCATTGCCTCGTTCGGCTACTGGTGCGGCTGGGGCCTGGCCCTGTCCCTGGCCTCGGTCCAGATCGGCCACATCGTCACGGTGCAGTGGTTCCCAGCCGCCGCGGACTTCAGCATCAACCTGGGCATCGCCTCCGTCGGGCTGCCGCAGATCCTGGCTGCCGCGGTCCTGGCCGCGGCCATCGGGGCAAACCTCCTGGGGCTGAAAGTCACCGTGAGCCTGAACAAGGTCGTCGCCGCCGCCGTCGTCGCCGTCCTGGCCGGGCTGGTTCTCCTGCCGATGTTCGCCGCCGACTGGTCGGCCGCAAGCTTCAGCTTCAAACTCTTTGGCGAAGGCAGCGGCGTGGCCTCGATCCTGGTGTGGATGTATGTCGGCGCCTGGTCGATCTACGCCAGCGAACTGTGCGCCACCTTCGCCCCGGAGTACCGCCGGCCGGTGCGTGATACCAAGCGGGCGCTCAAGACCATGGCGATGATCTTCATCATGGTCTACGCCCTGGTGCCGATCACCACTGCCGGCGCCGTCGGGGAGCAGGGCGTGGTGACCGACCCGGTCAACTTCGGCGTCAACTTCTACGCCGACATGTTCGGCCCGGCAGCCGGCGGAACGGTAGCCGTCATCCTCGTGCTGGCCCATGCAGCCGCACTCCTGTCCGCCGCCGCCGACGCCTCCCATGCCCTCAAGGGCCTGGCCGAGGAGAGGCTCACCATCCGGCAGCTGGCCCGGACCAACCGCCGCGGGGCCCCTTCCGGTGCCCTGGTCTTCACCCTGGTTGTCAACCTCGTGCTGCTCTTCTTCGTCGGCAGCCCGGTGGCGATCGTCATCGCCGCCAACCTGGGCTACATGATCTCGGTAACCCTCGCCTGCGCCGGATTCCTGGTCATGCGCCGCACCCATGCAGACGTCCCACGTCCCCTGAAGCTTGGCCGGCACTGGATCCCGGTCGCCGTGGCCCTGACCGTGTTCAACGGCACCATCCTCGTCGTCGGCGCGCTCAACCCCGGCCTGGCAGCCGGCGGCCAGGGAACCGAGATCGTCATCGCCCTGATCCTGCTCCTGCTTGGCGGCATCTTCTATTGGATCCGCCGGCGCTTCCAGCCGGCCGTAACAACCCATCACAAAGAACCTGCCCTAACGGAGGCCGGGAACAATGACTGACACCTTCCCTATCGTCGACCCGGAAACCAGCCCGGACGTCGACGGCGGAACCGACGGGGACAA
Organism: Arthrobacter sp. GCM10027362; assembly: GCF_042679445.1. Lineage (NCBI taxonomy): Bacteria > Bacillati > Actinomycetota > Actinomycetes > Micrococcales > Micrococcaceae > Arthrobacter > Arthrobacter sp. GCM10027362. Next base: position 5,825 of record NZ_JBHTML010000167.1, on the reverse strand, counting down.
CGCCAGGCTGACCTTCCTGGGAACCGCGGCCGGACCGCCCGCCGTCGTCGGACGGCTCGGGATCTCCACCGTGCTCTCCGTAGGCAGGCGCAACTACCTGATCGACTGCGGCCGCGGCTCGCTGACCCAGTACCGTGCCGCAGGATTCGAGATGGAAGACCTGGCGGGAATCTTCATCACCCACCTCCACGCCGACCACACCATCGACCTGATCCAGTTCCCGCTGCTGTACGCCACCGAGTTCGCCGCGCCGGACCGGATCACCCAGCCGCTGCCGATTGTCGGCCCCTGCGCGCCGCCGAAACCGGAGGGTGAGCCGACACGGAACCAGTCCTGGGCATCCGGCGCAGTTCCGGTCGGCCTGCGAAGGATGCTCGAGCTGCAGTTCGAGGCCTTCTCGCAGAGCACGGACTTCTTCCTCCTCGAGGACATGGCCATGAACCCCCGCTCATTCGTGGATATCCGGGAGATCCCGCTCCACGCGGGCGCCTCGCTGCAATCGGTCCTGTCCGGGACCGTCTTCGAGCCGCTGGAAATCTTCCGCGACGAACACGTGGCGGTCCAGGCCGTCCCCGTCCCCCACGGTGCGGTCTTCCCGGCCTACGCCCTCCGGTTCGACACGGGCGGGACATCGATCGTCTTCTCGGGTGACACGGCGGTCTCCGACAACGTCGTCCGGATTGCCTCGGGCGCCGACTGCCTCGTCCACGAGGCCGCCTGGGTCGATAAGTGCATCGAACTCGGCTGGGACGAGGCCATCGAACACATGCGCACCGTCCACACCGACGTGGCCGACGTCGGCGCCATAGCCCGGCGGGCCGGCGTCGGAACACTGATCCTGTCCCACCTGGCCCCCGGCGATCCCGCGGTCGTTTCCACTGAACAGTGGAACCGGCGCCTGGCCGAAAGCACCCGGCGGCACGGCTTCACCGGGCAGGCATTCACGGCCGAAGACCTCATGACCTGGAGCCCCGCCCCGAAAGGCGTGGCAGCCTCCGCCGCCTCATAAATTTCCCCCGACATTCCGCTGATTAAACAAAAGGAGATTCCCATGTCCGCACCCGTCTTCCACGCCGGCCACGACCAGGCCGCGTACGAGCCGTTCGAGGTCGGCCAGGTCCAGTGGCTGCGCCGGCCCGGCGACGGCGGCAACCAGGCCCTGTCCGCCGGTATCTGGCACGTGACGCCCGAGGACGCCCCGGAAACCTTCGACCTGCCGATCGAAGAGGACGAAACCGTCTACATCGTCTCCGGCCACCTGCGCATCGAGGTCGTCGGCGGGGACACCTTCGACCTGACCGCCGGCTCGATGGCGTCCTTCTCCAAGGGCGCCAAGACCCGCTGGACCATCGTCGAGCCGACCATCGAATTCTTCGTCTACAGCTGACCGGAAAAGGACACACCACCATGGCACACACCACCGACGTCATCGTCATCGGCGCCGGCTTCGCCGGACTCACCGCCGCCCGCGAGCTGACGGCCAAGGGCCGCACGGTCAGGATCCTGGAGGCCCGGGACCGGATTGCCGGGCGCACGTGGGTTGAAAACCGGCTGGGCCGGAACCTCGAACTCGGCGGCACCTGGGTGCACTGGGTCCAGCCGCACGTCTGGGCCGAGATGACCCGCTACGGAATCGGCGTCGTCGCGGGTCCGGAGTTCGAAAAGGCCTACTGGTGGGCCGGCGGGCAGCACCACGAAGGCCCGGCGGAGAAGATCCTGGAGCTGATCGACGAGCCGAACCGCCGCCTGCTGGCCGATACCCGCGAACTTATCCCGCTGCCCTACCGGCCGCTGGCCAACCCGGCGGTCAAGGGCATGGACCAGGACAGGCTCTCGGACCGCATCGACGCCCTCGGCCTGCCCGAAGAACAGCGGCAGCTGCTGCGCGCCTTCTGGTCGCTGAACTTCAACGGCCGGCTCGACGCCGCCGCCTACACGCAGGCGCTGCGCTGGTGCTCGGCCGCCAGCGGGGACTGGATGCTCATGTTCGAAGCCTGCGCCACCTACAAGGTCGAAGGCGGCACCGTGGCCCTGGCCGAGGCCATGCTGGCCGACGCCGGCGCCGAGCTGGAACTGGATGCCGTGGTCACCACGGTGGAACAGGACGACGACGGCGCCACGGTCACCACCGCGGACGGGCGCACCTACACCGCCGGCGCGGTGGTGGTGACCCTGCCGCTGAACGCGCTGGATACCGTGGAGTTCTCCCCCGCCCTCTCCGCCGGCAAGCAGGCGGCCGCCGCCCGCGGGCAGGCCGGCCGCGGAGCCAAGCTGTGGATCAAGGTCGGGGGCCGCTGGGACCGTTTCGTGGCCTTCGGTGCCGAGGACTGGCCGATCCACTTTGTCCAGTCCGAGTACTTCGACGAGGACTCCACCACGCTGGTGGCCTTCGGCGCGGACGGCACCGCGGTGGACGTCGAGGATACGGCGGCCGTCCAGGCCGTGCTGGACAGGCTCATCCCCGGCATCGAGGTCCTCGAGGTCACCGGGCATTCCTGGGTGGAGGACGGCTTCAGCAGGTCCACCTGGCCCATGCACTACACCGGCTACCTTTCCGAAAGCCTTGAAGAGATGCAGCGGCCCGAGGGCCGGGTGTTCCTGGCCGGCTCGGACTACGCCAACGGCTGGGGCGGCTTCATCGACGGCGCCATCGAAAGCGGCTTCGCCGCAGCACGCAAGGTGCACGAGGCCCTGGCCTGAGGCACCCGCCGCCGTCGTCCCGCCCGGGACGGCGGCGGCTACGCGCCGCCGTCCCGCTGGTAGACGTCCGGGATGCCGTCCCGGTCGCTGTCCACCTGCTCCTCGGCCTCGATCCGCCGGTAGTGCCGGTTGCGCGCCCGCAGGATGCCGGCGGCCAGCAGCGCGGCCAGCAGCGAGGCGGCCAGGATGGCCACCTTGGCGTGGTCGTTGTGCGCGCTGCCCAGGCCGAAGCTGAGTTCGGCGACCAGCAGCGAGACGGTGAAGCCGATCCCGGCCAGCACCGCCATGCCGGCCAGGTCGATCCACTTCAGCGACGGATCCAGCTCGGCGCGGGTGAACCTGCTGACCAGCCAGGTGGTGCCCACGATGCCCACGGGCTTGCCCAGCACCAGCCCCGCGATGACGCCGAGGGCCACCGCGTCGGTGAGCGCCGAGGCCAGGCCCTCGGTGCCGCCGAGGGCGACCCCGGCGGAGAAGAAGGCGAAGACCGGCACCGCGAAGCCGGCGGACACGGGCCGGAAGCGGTGCTCGAAGATTTCGGCCAGCCCGGGCCCGGCCTCGGGACCGCCGGAGGCCTGGCTGCGCAGCACCGGAATGGTGAAGCCCAGGACCACCCCGGCAATGGTGGCGTGGATGCCCGAGGCGTGCAGCAGGACCCAGGCCACGATGCCGATCGGCAGCAGGATCAGCCAGGCGGCGGCCGGGCGCAGGCCGAAGAACCGGCGGTATTTCTGGGCCAGGAAGGCGTAGGCGGCCACCGGGATCAGGGTCAGCAGCAGCGGACCGGCCTGGATGTCGCCGGTGTAGAAGACGGCGATGATGGCGATGGCGATCAGGTCGTCGACCACCGCGAGGGTGAGCAGGAAGATCCGCAGCGCGCTGGGCAGGTGCGAGCCGATGACCGCCAGCACGGCGACGGCGAAGGCGATATCGGTCGCCGTCGGAATCGCCCAACCGCGGATGGTCTCCGGATTGCCCCAGTTCACCGCCGCGTAGATCAGCGCCGGCACCAGCACGCCGCCGACGGCCGCGGCTACCGGGACAGCGGCCTTGCTGATTTGACGCAGGTCCCCGGCCACGAATTCGCGCTTGAGCTCGAGTCCGACCAGGAAGAAGAAGATGGCCAGCAGTCCGTCCGCGGCCCAGGTGCCCAGGCTCAGGTCCAGGTGCCACGGCGCATAGCCGACGGTGAAGTCACGCAGGGCGAAGTAGCTGTCCGCCGCCGGCGAATTGGCCCAGATAAGGGCGAGGACGGCGGTGGCCACCAGCAGCGCGCCGCCGACGGTTTCCTTGCGCAGGATCTCGCCGATCCGCAGCGCTTCGCTGTAGCTGCCGCGTCCCAGGACACGGGGCTTGGGGTGTTTGGCAGGGGACTTGGCCATCTGGCTCCTCAGGGTCGGCAGGACAAAGCATTTGCCGACCAGACTTCCCGGCGCACCGCTAACCAATCTACCGCATCGTGCCTGCCGCCGGCCGGACAGTACCGCGCCAGGCCGCGCCTATCCCTGCCCGGATCCTGTCCCGACATGGTCCGTAATCCGCGGACGGCCATGGATGACGCACCGGCCCGCTGCCGTTAGGCTCAAGGACAACAAGTCCGATTCCAGGAGCGCTTCGTGAACAACCATGCCGACGCAGTCCCGGCGGCCCCGGCCCAGGACCTGCTCCCGCCGGAGGGATTGACCTGGGGCGTCAAACGCAGCTTCGTCAGGTACCTGACCAGCCTGCCGGACGGCGCGGTGGCGGCCATCGAGGGCGCCTCGGTGCTGGAATCGGGCTTCTTCAATTTCGTGCCCGACGGCGGCAGTTTCGACCCGGCGACGGGCACCGGCACCCTGCGCTTCCGTGGCGACGTCCGCCTGGAGGGGCATTTCGGCATGATGTTCGTCCAGATTGCCAACCCCTGGATCGAATTCGTGCCCGGCGGCGGGTCCCTGACCGTGGCCTTCGGCGAGCCTGCCGACAATGCCGCCGAGAGAATCCCGCTGGTGACCTTCGAGGCCGCCGCGCCCCAGGCCATCGGCGAAAGCCTGGTCTGGCAGGGGCTGGAGACCCGGCTGACCCGGGACGGCAGCGACGTCTTCAACCACCAGTACAGCACCGGCCAGGTTATGGATCCGCTCTCCATCCGTGTCCCGGCGCCCCGGGCCGGCTAGGGAGTGGGGCGCTCGAGGACGCCGGTCAATCCAACTGCGGCAGCTGCAGCACCAGCCAGGGGCTGAACGCCCACGGGGCGGCGGCAACCGCCGTGCGCAGGTCCGTGGGGTTCACCCAGCGGTATTCGGCCACCTCGTCGGGGCGTGGATCCGGGGTATCGGAAGTCAGGGCCGTGAAGACCGGGCAGAACTCGTTCTCCACAACGCCGGACGCGTCCACGGCCCGGTACCGGAAGTCCGGCAGTACCAGCTGCAGGTCCTCGAGCCGGAGCCCGAGTTCGTAGCGGACACGGCGGCGCACGGCATCCTCCAGGCTCTCGCCAGGGGCGGGATGGCCGCAGGCGGAGTTCGTCCACACCCCGGGCCAGGCCTGCTTGGTCAGGGCGCGCCGGGTCACCAGCAGACGGCCCCGGGCATCGGAGACATGGCAGGAGAAGGCCAGGTGCAGCGGCGTTTCCCCGGTGTGCACGGTGGCCTTGTCTGCCACGCCAATGGGCCGGAATGCGCTGTCGAGCAGGACCACCTGCTCGGGATTCGAGGTCTTCATTGCCGCCTATTATGCCGCCCCGGCGCCTCCGTTGCCTCGGCGGCCGGACTCACGTGTGCCGGCCGCATCCGCAGGCTCCCTAAACTGGACCAATGACCGCAACACTCGTGGCCAAGGACCTCTCCGGCGGCCACGCCCACCGCACCCTCTTCGCCAACCTCAACCTGACCGTCGCCCCCGGGGACGTGGTCGGCGTCGTCGGCGCCAATGGCGCCGGCAAGTCCACCCTGCTGCGGATCCTGGCCGGCGTCGACAAACCGCTGGCCGGCACGGTCGGCACCGCCCCGGCGGACGCCTTCGTCGGTTGGCTGCCGCAGGAGCATGAGCGCCTTCCCGGGGAGACCATCGCCGGCTACCTCGGCCGGCGCACCGGTGCGGCCGCGGCCACGCAGGCGATGGAAGCGGCCGCGGAGGCGCTGGGC
>NZ_JBHTML010000166.1:0-8703 GCF_042679445.1 Arthrobacter sp. GCM10027362 | reverse complement strand
CGCCGCCGTGTGGGCCGGGCGGAAGTTTCCGCCGCCGCGCCGTAGCCAACCAGGTTGGCTTCCCGCTCCGGCCGCACGTAGCCGGCTGCCGGCGGTGCGGCCGGGGCCTCGGCCGGCTCGCCGGCCACTTCAATCGAGACAATCGGCTCGCCCACCCGCACCGTGGTCCCCGGCCCGCCGTGCAGCTTCCGGACCACCCCGGCGAACGGGGAGGGCAGTTCCACCACGGCCTTGGCCGTCTCCACCTCGCCGAGGACCTGGTTCAGCACCACCGTGTCCCCCTCGGCCACCCGCCAGCCGACAATGTCCGATTCCGTCAGCCCCTCGCCCAGGTCCGGCAGCGTGTACACCTTGATCGCCACTAGTCCTCCAGTCCGCTCAGCGAATTCGGCCGGCCCAGTACCCGGTCCACCCCGTCCAGGATGCGGTCCAGGTCCGGCAGGTGGTGCTGTTCCATCCGGGCCGGCGGGTACGGGATGTCGAAGCCGGTCACGCGCACCGGGGCGTGCTCAAGGTAGTAGAAGCACCGCTCGGTGATGCCGGCGGCCAGCTCGGCGCCCAGGCCGCCGGTCTGCGACGCCTCGTGGCTGATGACCAGGCGGCCGGTGCGCCGCACGGACTCCGCCACCGTGTCGAAGTCAAGCGGGGACAGCGAGCGCAGGTCGATCACTTCCAGGGAGATGCCCTCGTCCGCCGCCGCTTCGGCCGCCTCCCGGGCCGTCGGGACCAGCGGGCCGTAGGCCACCAGGGTGGCGTCCCGGCCGGGACGTTCGATTCGCGCCTGTTCCAGCGGCGCGGCCGCGGCAAAGTCGGCGTCCAGGTCCACGTCCCCCTTGGCGTGGTAGCGGCGCTTGGGTTCGAAGAACACCACCGGGTCATCGCAGGCGATGGCCTGCTGGACCATCAGATAGGCATCCTGCGGGCTGGACGGGGAGACCGCGCGCAGCCCGGCGGTATGCAGGAAATAGGCCTCGGGCGACTCCGAATGGTGCTCGGCCCCGCCGAAGCCGCCGCCGAAGGGAATCCGGATGGTCATGGGCATCTTCACCCGGCCCCGCGAGCGGAAGTGCAGCTTGGCCACCTGGCTGACGATCTGGTCGAAGGCCGGGTAGACGAAGCCGTCGAACTGGATCTCGCAGACCGGGCGGTAGCCGCGGAAGCACATGCCCACGGCGGTGCCCAGGATCCCGGACTCGGCCAGCGGCGAGTCGACCACCCGGTGGGCGCCGAAATCCTTCTGCAGCCCGTCGGTGATCCGGAAGACCCCGCCGAGGGTGCCGATGTCCTCGCCGATCAGCAGCACCTTGGGATCCCGGTCCAGGGCCTTGCGCAGGCCCGCGTTGAGGGCCTGTCCGAACGTCATCGTGGTCACCGCTGGCCTCCTTCGGCCGCTTCGAAGCCGGCAAGGTACCGGGCATAGTGCTGTTTTTGCCGTTCGAGCACCGGGTGCACGGTGCTGTAGACGTTGTCGAAGAGTTCCAGCTCCCCGGGGTCCGGCAGGCCGGTGCACGCCGCCCGCAGTCCGGCCGCGGCGTCGTCGGCGGCCGCACGCACCTGGTCCCGGAACTCGTCGCCGAACAGGCCCTCGGACTGCAGGTGCGCCCCCAGCCTGTCGATCGGGTCCCGGGTCCGCCAGTCCTCGAGCTCGTTCGGATCCCGGTACCGGGTTGGATCGTCCGCCGTGGTGTGCGGGCCCATCCGGTAGGTCACGGCCTCGATGAAGTACGGCCCGGCACCGGAACGGACCCGGTCCAGCGCCTCGCGCGTGACCGCCAGGCAGGCCAGCACGTCGTTGCCGTCCACCCGGACACTGGGGATGCCGAAGCCCGGTGCCCGGTCCGCAATCGGGCGCTGCGCCTGGACGCGGACCGGCTCGGAGATGGCCCACTGATTGTTCTGGCAGAAGAAGAGCACCGGGGCCTGGAAGCTCGCGGCAAAGACCATGGCCTCGTTCGTATCCCCCTGGCTGGTCGCGCCGTCGCCAAAATAGACAATCGTGGCCGTTTCGGCGCCGTCGAACTTGGTGGCCATCGCGTAGCCGGTGGCGTGCAGGGTCTGCGCGCCGATGATGATCTGCATCGGCGCCATGTTCAGCCGGTACGGATCCCAGCTGGAGGGGGCATTGCCGCGCCAGACTTTCACCAGGTCCGCAAAGTCCGCGCCCCGGCACCAGGCCACGCCGGTGTCGCGGTAGCTGGGGAAGACGAAATCGTCCGGGGCCAGCGCGCGCCCGGAGCCGATCTGGGCGGCCTCCTGTCCGAGCATCGGCGGCCACAGGGCCAACTCCCCCTGGCGCTGCAGCGCGGTGGCCTCCACGTCGATCCGGCGGGTGACGGCCATGTCCCGGTACAGGCCCTGGAGCCGGCCGCCGTCGATATCCTTGAGCCAGTCGTCATAGTGCGGCTCCGGAACCCGGACCCCGGCCGGCGTGAGCAATTGGATGAACGGGTTCCGGGATTTTCCGCCGGATTCGGGACCGGTATCTGGTATGGACATGGCGCACTCCACCTTTGCTGTCCGTTGCATTCCGCTGCCGGTCCGGTGCACCGGCACCGCTGCGGGACCGCCGGCCCCCTTGCCGGACGGATAGTGTGACGATACTCACGTCGGGCAGCCCGCGCAATCGCTTCGCCGGAAACTGAGCAATATGCCCGGTTTCTGGCCGGCGGGGCGTGCTACCCTTGCGCACTATGCGGAATCTGGATGACACCGACACGCGGCTGCTGCTGGCCCTGGCCCGGGACCCGCGCAGCACGGTGGTGGCCCTGGCCCAGGAGCTGGGACTGTCCCGCAACACCGTTCAGGCCCGCCTCGCGCAGCTGGAAAGGAAGGATGTCTTCCTCCCGTTCGAACGGCGGATCAATCCCGCGGCGCTGGGCTACCCGCTGGCCGCCTTCGTGCACCTGCATGTGCAGCAGCAGAAGCTCATCCCGGTCACCGAGGCGCTGTCCCTGATCCCCGAGGTGGTGGAGGCCTACGGCATCACGGGGCAGGCCGACATCCTCGCCAAGGTGGTGTCCGAGGGGGCCGAGGACCTGTTCCGGATCACCGGCAAGATCCTGGCCATCGACGGCGTGGAGCGCACCGATACCTCGCTGGCCATGCACGAACTGATCCCCTACCGGATGGAGCAGCTGCTGCGCTCCGGGCGTATGCTCGGTTGAACCACGCAGACGGCCCGCTGCGCCGGGGCGGGCCGGACGGAAGGACGGTGCCATGCGCATTGGCGTGCCGCGGGAAGTGAAGAACAACGAGTTCCGGGTGGCCATCACGCCCGCCGGCGTCCACGAGCTGGTCCTGGCCGGGCACGAGGTCGGCATCGAGGCCGGGGCCGGGGCCGGATCGGCCATTTCGGACGCCGACTACGAGGCCGCAGGGGCCCGCATCTTCGCATCCGCGGACGAGACCTGGGCCGGGGCGCAGCTGCTGCTCAAGGTCAAGGAACCGGTGCCCGAGGAATACCACCGGCTGCGCCCGGGGCTGACGCTGTTCACCTACCTCCACCTGGCCGCGGACCGGGACCTGACCGCCGAACTCTGCGAACGCCGGGTCACCGCCATCGCCTACGAGACGGTCCAGTTGCCGGACCGCTCCCTGCCGCTGCTGGCGCCGATGTCCGAGGTGGCCGGACGGCTGGCGCCGCAGGTGGGCGCCCAGTGCCTGATGCAGCCGCAGGGCGGCCGGGGCGTGCTGCTGGGCGGGGTGCCCGGCACCCAGGCCGCCAACGTCGTCGTGATCGGCGCCGGCGTGGCCGGTTCCAATGCCGTGGCCATGGCCGCCGGCATGCGGGCGAACGTAACGGTGCTGGACACCAACATCCGCCGGCTGCAGGAACTGGACGCGCAGTACCAGGGCCGGATCACCACCATCGCCAGCAACGGCTTCGAACTCACCGCCGCGGTGCTGGACGCGGACCTGGTCATCGGGGCGGTGCTGATTCCCGGGGCCAGGGCCCCGCGGCTGGTCTCCAGCGAACTGGTCAGGCAGATGCGCCCGGGCTCGGTCATGGTGGATGTCTCCATCGACCAGGGCGGCTGCTTCGAGGACTCCCGGCCCACCACGCACGCGGATCCCACCTTCAAGGTCCATGACACGGTGTTCTACTGCGTGGCCAACATGCCCGGGGCCGTGCCGCGGACCTCCACCTATGCCCTCACCAACGCCACCCTGCGCTACATCAAGGCCGTCGCGGACGAAGGCTTCGATGCAGCGGCCGTACGGCTGCCCGAACTGCAGCCCGGGCTGAACACCCGGGACGGCGTGATTGTCTCCGAACCTGTACGGTTGGCGCATGCCGGATAACGAAGACGTCCCGAACCACCCTGCTCCCTCGGCAGACCAGCTGCGCCGGACCGCCAGCGAGCTGTTCGGCCTGCAGACCCTGCGCCCCGGCCAGCTCGAGGGCATGGCGGCCGCCGTCCGGGGCGAGGATGTGCTGGCCGTGCTGCCCACCGGTTCCGGCAAGTCCGCCATCTACCAGGTGCCCGGGGCGCTGCTGGACGGTACCGCCGTTGTGGTGTCCCCGCTGCTGGCCCTCCAGCGCGACCAGGTAGAGGCCATCAACGGGGACCTGGGGGCCCGGCGCGCCTACGCCATCAACTCCCAGATCGGCGCCCGGGGCGAACGGGCCGCCTGGGCCGCGGTGGAAAGCGCGGAGGCCAAGTTCGTGTTCCTCGCCCCCGAACAGCTGGCCCGGGAGGAGACGCTCGACCGGCTCGCCCGCTGCCGGATCAGCCTCTTCGTGGTCGATGAGGCGCACTGCATTTCCTCCTGGGGCCACGACTTCCGGCCCGACTACCTGACCCTGACGGCGGCCATCCAGCGGCTCCGCCGCCCGCCGGTGATGGCCCTGACCGCCACGGCGTCCCCGCACGTACGTGCGGAGATCATCGAGCGGCTGGGCATGCGCGAGCCGGCCAGCATCGTGCACAGCTTCGACCGGCCCAACCTGCACCTGGAGGTCATCCGCCACCACGAGGACCGCGGCAAGCGGCACGCGGTCCTGGACGGCGTCGAGGAACTGCGCGGGCCCGGGCTGCTGTACGCGGCCACCCGGCAGGATACCGAATGGTATGCCGCCGAACTCACCGCCCGCGGCCTGCGGGCCCAGGCCTACCATGCCGGCCGCCGGGCCGCGGACCGCACCGCGGTCCATGAGCGCTTCCATGCCAACGAGCTGGACGTGGTGGTGGCCACGACAGCCTTCGGGATGGGAATCGACAAGCCGGACGCCAGGTTCGTGGTGCACGCGCACATCCCCGATTCGCTGGACAGCTACTACCAGGAGATCGGCCGGGCCGGGCGCGACGGCGAGCCGGCCCGGGCCGTGCTGCACTACCGTTCGGAAGACCTGGGACTGCAGCAGTTCTTTGTCGGCGGCGTGCCGGACGAGGAGGAGCTTTCCGCCGTGTTCACCGCCGTGCAGGAGGCCGGGTCCGTGCGGGCCGCCGCCCTGTCCCGGCAGACGGGGCTGTCTGCCCGCAGGCAGGCGCGGGTGCTGAACCTGCTCGAGCACAGCGGCAGCATCCTCGCCGGGCGCCGGGGCTACCGGGCGGTGAGGGCCATCGAGGCCGGGACCGCAGTGGAGCGCGCCTTCGCCGAGGCCGAGTCCCGGCGCCGGATCGACCAGTCCCGGGTGGAGATGATGCGCGGCTACGCCGAGACGGACCACTGCCGGCGCGACTTCCTGCTGAACTATTTCGGCGAGGAGACCGACGGCTACTGCGGCAACTGCGACAACTGCGATGAAGGTTCCGCCGCCGAGGCCCGGGAACTGGAGGCGGCCATGCCCGCCGGCTACGCCATGCAGGCACCGGTGAAGCACCGGGAGTGGGGGCCGGGCACCGTGATGGGCGTGCTGCCGGACCGCATCACCGTCCTGTTCGAGTCAGTGGGGTATAAGGATCTGTCGCTGAAGCTGATCGGCGAGGACGAGGGCCTGCTCGAGGTCGGCGAGGCCCCGTCCGGGGACTAGGGAATTAAGGAGATTAACAGCGGCGGTGCCCTTCCCGGCGTCGGGAAGGGCACCGCCGGAGCGCCCTAAGGGAAGCGGCAGGGCCCCGCCCTGAGCTCGCGAAGGGCGGGGAGCCGCTGGACGCTAGTGATCCACCGCCTTTTCGGCGCCGACGCCGGTGAGCGAGCGGACCTCCATCTCCGCCTGCTTGGCCGGGTCCTCGCCGGTCTTATCCAGCACCGTGCCCAGCCAGCCGAGGAAGAAGGCCAGCGGAATCGAGACGATGCCGGGATTCTTCAGCCCGAAGACGGCGAAGTCCGCGCCGGGGATCATGGCGGTTTCGGATCCCGAGACCACCGGCGAAAACACGATCAGGACGATCGCCGCGGCCAGGCCGCCGTACATCGACCACACCGCTCCCCGGGTGGAGAAGCGCTTCCAGAACAGCGAATAGATGATGGTCGGCAGGTTGGCCGAGGCTGCCACCGCGAAGGCCAGCGCTACCAGGAAGGCCACGTTCTGGCCTTGGGCGCCGATGCCGCCGAGGATCGAGAGCACCCCGATGACGACGACGGTGCGCCGGGCCACCTTGACCTCGCCGTCGGGGTCCACCTTGCCGCGCCGGACGACGTTGGCGTAGATGTCGTGGGCGAAGGAGGCTGCCGCCGTGATCGTCAGACCGGCCACCACGGCCAGGATGGTCGCGAAGGCGACGGCGGAGATCAGCCCGAGCAGCAGGGGTCCGCCCAGGTGGAAGGCCAGCAGCGGGGCGGCGGAGTTGACCCCGCCCGGGGCGGCCTTGATCGCGTCCGGGCCAATCAGGGCACCGGCGCCGTAGCCCAGGACCAGGGTAAACAGGTAGAAGGCGCCGATCAGCCAGATCGCCCAGACCACCGATTTGCGGGCCTCCTTGGCGGTGGGCACGGTGTAGAAGCGCATCAGCACGTGCGGCAGCGCTGCGGTGCCCAGCACCAGGGCCAGGGCCAGGGAGATGAAGTCGAACTTGGAGGTTTCGCTCACCCCGTACTGCAGGCCGGGGTTGAGGATGTCGGCGGTGCCCGCCGTCGCCGCGGCATCGCCCAGCAGCGAGGAGAGGTTGAAGCCGTACAGCGCCAGCACCCAGATGGTCATCACGAAGGCTCCGGCGATCAGCAGGCAGGCCTTGATGATCTGCACCCAGGTGGTGCCCTTCATGCCCCCGACCAGCACGTAGAGGATCATCAGCGCGCCCACCACGGTGATCACCAGGGACTGGCCCAGCCGGTCGTTGATCCCCAGCAGGAGCGAGACCAGGCCGCCGGCGCCGGCCATCTGGGCCAGCAGGTAGAAGAAGCAGACCGCCAGCGTGGTGGTCGCCGCGGCGATCCGGACCGGCCGCTGCTTCAGGCGGAAGGAGAGCACGTCCGCCATGGTGAACTTGCCGGTGTTGCGCAGCAGTTCGGCCACCAGCAGCAGGGCCACCAGCCAGGCGACCAGGAAGCCGATGGAGTACAGGAAGCCATCGTAGCCGTTGATCGCAATGGCCCCCACAATGCCCAGGAACGAAGCGGCCGAGAGATAGTCCCCGGCGATGGCGGTGCCGTTCTGCGACCCGGTGAAGGACCGGCCCGCGGCGTAGTAGTCCGCCGCCGTCCTGTTGTTCCGGCTGGCGCGCAGCACGATCACCAGGGTGATCGCCACGAACAGGCCGAAGATGGCCATGTTGATCCAGGGCTCGCCGGCCTGGGTGGGGGCCGTGGCGACGGTGGCAGGAAGCGCAGCGGGTACTGCGGCGGACACGGCCAGGACGTTCATTTGCTTCCTCCGGTCTCGGTGCGGGCGGCGTCGGCCTCCAGTTCGGAGCGCAGTTCCGCGGCGATCGGGTCCAGCTTCCGGTTGGCATAGCCGACGTACCACATGGTGATCGCGAACGTGGTGACGAACTGCAGCAGGCCGAAGACCAGCCCGATGTTGATGTTGCCGATGACCTTGGTGGACATGAACCCGTGTGCGTAGTCCGCCAGCAGCACGTACAGGAAATACCAGAGCAGGAAGGCCGCGGCCATCGGGAAGACGAAGCTGCGGTGGCGCCGGCGCAGCTCGCGGAAGCGGGGCCGCTGCTGGACTTCCTGGAAGTCCACGGCCCCAAGAGGTGCAGCAGAGCCGGTCCTGCCGGCGTCCGGAGTGGGAGTGGTGCCCATCTTCTCTCCTTGAACGGGGGTGTGATCACAATCACTGTCCAATGGATTCTCCCCTGGCGGGAACCATCCGGCAGGGGCGGATCGGCCAGCAGGCGCCCGGCTGCGGTAAGCGGTAGTTCCGTGCGCCCGGCGGCGCGCCGGACGGCGGCGGCGTCCGGCGCGTTATGGTGGATAGCATGCTCAGCCCGGCCCTCGAGGTCGCCATCATCGCGGTTCTCGCCGCCGCCATCGTCGCCATCATCGGCCTGGTCGGTTTCCGTCTCTCACGCTCGTACCGGGACCTGGGCTCGGAGGCAGAGCGCGCCACCTACGCCACGCTGCACACGGCCGCGCTGGCCGCCCCGCACCTGCGCGCCGGCCTCTCCCCCGGCGCCGGCAGGGCCGGCCGCTACCTGCGCGAACTGCTGGGCACCGAGGTGCTGGTGCTCACGGACGAGGACAGCGTGCTGGCCTGGGACGGCGGGGCCGAACCACGGCCGGAGCAGCAGGACCAGGCGCTGGCGCTGGCCGGCAGGGCTTTGGCCACCGGCCGGACCCAGGTCTTCCGGCAAAAGCAGCTGGCCGCGGCGG
>NZ_JBHTML010000165.1:0-8719 GCF_042679445.1 Arthrobacter sp. GCM10027362 | reverse complement strand
CAGCCCCGCCGCCGGCCGGAAGCGGGGCGGCTGGGTCAGCGAAACCGCGCGCCGCCGCGCTGTTGCCGCGACCATGCGCGAGGTCGCCGAACACCTGGGCAACACACCCGCCGTTGCGCGGAAGTCCTATGTGGACCCCAGGATCGTGGACCGTTTTATGGACGGGGAGACCGTCCCGGCCGCCTCCGGGCGGGTGTCCGAGTCGGCCGTCCGGCAGTTCCTCGCCGCCTGAGCGGGACGGCGGCACGCGGTTTCCGCGGCGGCCGGTAGTAAGTAAGCTGATGGTTGTCCATGATGCGAAGCTCACGAACACCAGGGAAAGGCGGGGCCATGACGGAACAAAACGCGGGACGGGAATCGGGCCGCTACGGGGATGACAGCAGGCATGACGACGCCTTCGAGGAGGCGCTGACCCAGACCGCCCGGGAGGAGCGGGTCGGCGACGCCGGAGACCTGGCCAACGACCTGCGCTTCGCCGAGGAGCAGGAGCTGATCGCGGAGCAGGCCCACGGGGAGTTTCCCACCGAGGAGGGCGGACGGTACCGCGAGGAGGGCGAGGAAGCAGCCGGGCTGGACGAGGCCGCCGCGTCGCTCGACGTGCCCGGCGAGGAGTTGGCCGGTACCGCCGGGGCGGAGGCCAGCGACGACCAGTACTACGCCGGCGACGAGCAGTAAGGCCGGCACGCTGGGGGAGCGCCCCAATCTCAGTCGCTGAAGGAATTCGCTCCGGGGTTGTTCCGCAGCGCCACCGGATCCACCCGGACGGCCAGCGAGGCCGGCCGCACCTGCACGGTCAGCGACGTGACGTGGCCGTGCAGGTCCCCGTCCAGCTGCGTGTTGATGGGCTCGTGCGCGGTGATCCGGATCTTTTTGGCACGGATGTAGTCGATCACCGGGATCGGGGCGGGGTGCTTGAGTACCGTCTTCGCCCCGATCCAGAGCCAGCCGACCACGCTGCGGGGGCTGAGCAGGACGATGTCCAGCTCGCCGTCGTCGAGCAGGGCGTCCGGAACAAAGTGGATCCCCGCCGGCATCCTGCCGCAGTTGGCGAACAGGATGCTGCGGATCCTGCGGTGCTCGGCCGGGCCGTCGTCGAAGCTGACGGTGACCCGCCGGCTCTTGCCCGGCAGGTGCCGCACACCGGCCTCGGAATAGGCCATCCAGCCGATCCGCTTCTTCAGCTCGTCCCTGGTCGCCGCGAGCACCTCGGCATCCAGGCCGGCACCGGCCATGACCAGGAAGGTGTCCCGGGCCACCTTGCGGGTGTGCCTGTTCTCCAGCGTGATGGTCGCCGTGTCGATCCGCCGGCTGGTGCCGTGCAGCGCGGTGCGGATGTTCGTGTCCAGGTCGTTCGGGTCCATGCCCAGATTGCGCGCCAGCAGGTTTCCGGTGCCCAGCGGCACCAGCCCCACCGGCACCTTGCCGCCGGCCAGTTCCGAGGCCACCACCCGCAGGGTACCGTCCCCGCCGCCGGCCAGGACTACGTCGGCCCCGGCGGCCAAGGCCCGCCGGGTCTGCGAGTGGCCGGGGTCCTCAACGGTGGTTTCCAGCACCAGCGGCTCGTCCCAGCCGGCTTCGGCGCAGGCAGCGACGATCTTCTGGCGGGCGGCCTCGGCGTCGTTCTTGATCGGATTGAGCACCAGGGCCACGCGCTGGAGGCCGGCCGCCCTGGCCGGCGTCGTGGCCGGCGGGACCTGCTCGGGACGCGGCCGGGGAAGGTGGCGGGCGCTGAGCCAGCTCAGGACGAGGGCCACCGCGGCAATCGCGACGGCCAGGCCAACCACCCACTGAGTGTCCATGATGATCTTTAGAATATCCGCAGCCCGTGCGCCCGGGGCTGCCGGGTTCGCGCGGCATTTTTTGTATAGGCTGGGCTGGTGATCGATGTAAATGAACTTCGCGCCAATCCCGAACGATTCCGGGCCTCCCAGCGGGCCCGGGGTGCAGACGAGTCCCTGGTCGATGCGGTGGTTGCCGCCGACACGGCCCGGCGCGACGCGATCAACCGCTACGAGTCCCTGCGCGCGGAGCAGAATGCCTACGGCAAGAAGGTGGCCCAGGCCAAGGGCGAAGAGAAGCAGGCGCTGCTGGCCGAGGTCAAGGAGCTCGCCTCCCGGGTCAAGGCCGCCCAGGCCGCCTCGGATGCCGCGCAGGCCGAGCAGGAGGCGCTGGTCCGCCGCATCCCGAACCTGGTCGAGGACGGTGTGCCCGAGGGCGGCGAGGACGACTTCGAGGTCATCAAGACCGTCGGCGAACCGCGGGACTTTTCCAAGGACGGCTTCGAGCCGCGGGACCACCTGGAGATCGGTGAGCTGATCGGGGCCATCGACATGGAGCGCGGGGCCAAGGTCTCGGGTGCGCGCTTCTACTTCCTGAAGGGGGTGGGCGCCCGGCTGGAGATTGCGCTGCTGAACATGGCCATGGACCAGGCGGTGGCGGCCGGCTTCACGCCGATGATCACCCCCACGCTGGTCCGGCCGGAAACCATGCAGGGCACCGGCTTCGACGTGGCGCACGACGCCGAAATCTACCGGCTCGCCGAGGACGACCTGTACCTGGTGGGCACCTCGGAGGTTCCGCTGGCCGGGTACCACGCGGACGAAATCCTGGACCTGTCCGACGGGCCCATCCGGTATGCCGGCTGGTCCTCGTGCTACCGCCGCGAGGCCGGCTCGCACGGCAAGGACACCCGCGGCATCATCCGGGTCCACCAGTTCAACAAGGTGGAGATGTTCAGTTACACCACCGTGGACGAGGCCGCCGCCGAGCACGAGCGGCTGCTGGCCTGGGAAGAGGAAATGCTGGCCAAGGTGGAGCTGCCGTACCGGGTGATCCACACGGCCGCAGGAGACCTGGGCACCTCCGCCGCGCGCAAGTACGACTGCGAGGCCTGGGTCCCGACCCAGAACGCCTACCGCGAGCTGACCTCCACGTCCAACTGCACCACGTTCCAGGCCCGCCGGTTGAATGTCCGGGAGCGGCTGACCGGCGAGGGCGGGGAAAAGAAGGGCACCCGGACGGCGGCCACGCTGAACGGAACCCTGGCCACCACGCGCTGGATTGTCGCCATCCTCGAGCATCACCAGAACCCCGACGGCTCGGTCACCGTTCCGGCGGCGCTGCGCCCGTACCTGGGCGGCCTGGAGGTCCTGCCGGTCCTCTGAGGATTCAGGCGCTCTTGCAGGGGTTCCAGGCCGGGGGCCTGCGGGCGGCTTCGTTCACGGGCTGTTAATCCAGGTTTGTGGCCGAGCTCCTACCGGTGTCACCCCGTCGTCTGGTTCACTTGTGAGATGACAACTACAGCTGACAAAGCGGCTGCTGGCACCGAGGACCAGCGCGGAACCGGGACGGCAAACCTGACCGGCGGGACCCTGAACGGGGCCCGCAAGCTGGTGGCCCTGGATGTTGACGGGACCCTCGTCAACCATGACGGCCACATGAGCACCGCGGTGCGCGCGGCGGCGCGGGCCGTGGTGGAGGCCGGGCACCAGGTGGTGGTCGCCACCGGCCGGTCCCTGAACGCGACGCTGCCGGTCATCGAACTGATTGGCATGACCCGCGGCTACGCGGTCTGCTCCAACGGTGCGGTGACGCTGCGCGTGGATGCGGACCTCGAGGACGGCTACGAGGTGGTGGACCGCGTGACCTTCAACCCGGGCCCGGCCCTGCGCGCGCTGCGCACCAAGCTGCCCACGGCCAAATTCGCCCTCGAAGACGAGGAAGGCAGGTTCCTCTCCACCGAGCGCTTCCAGGACGGGACCTTCGGCATCGAGGCCGAGGGCGTGGACTTCGAGACCCTGGCCGGCTCCACCGCCGTCCGCGTCGTGGTCTCCAGCGCCGACAACACCCCCGAGGAATTCGCCCGCGCCATTGACAGCGCAGGACTGCACGGCGTGTCCTACTCGGTGGGCTGGACCGCGTGGCTGGATATCGCCGCCAACGGCGTGACGAAGGCCAGCGCGCTGGAATCGCTGCGCCGCGAGCTGGGCGTGGACCCTGCCGACACCGTGGCGATGGGGGACGGGCGCAATGACATCGAGATGCTGACCTGGGCAGCCCGCGGCGTCGCCATGGGGCAGGCCCCCGAGGAGGTTGCCGCCGCCGCCCGGGAGGTCACCGGCACGGTGGAGCAGGACGGCGCGGCCGTCGTCCTGCGCAGCCTGCTTTCCTGAGGGCCGGCCTCGCCGGGAAGCCGCTCAGGGCCGGCCGGCCGCCTTTTCGACGAGGGCGCGGAATTCCTCCAGCGAGTCGGCCACCAGCGGTTTCCCGTTGAGGAAGAAGGTCGGAGTGCCGCTGATGCCCAGGGCCAGGCCGTCCGCCTTGTCTGCCTGGACGCGTGCGGCGGTGGCCGGGTCCGCCACGGCGCGGTCGTAGGCGGCCATGTCCAGGCCGAGCTCCTGCGCGTAGCCGCGGAAGACGGCGCTCTTGTCGTCTGCCGAGCCGCCCCAGTCCTTCTGGGTCCGGAACATCTTGTGGTACATGGCCTCGTATTTGCCCTGCTGGGCGGCGGATTCGACGGCGATCGCGGCGTTCATGGAATTGCGGTGGCCGGGCAGCGGGAAGTAGCGGTCGATGAACGTGACCGTGTCCCCGTGTTCCTCGCGCAGCTCTTCGACAAAGGGGTACGCGGCCAGGCAGGCTTCGCATTCGAAGTCCAGGAACTCGACCAGCTGGGCCTTCTCGTCCGGGGCCTGGGAGAGGACGCGGCTGTTGGCCCGGACCACCTGGCCGGCATCCTGCGGGGCGGTGCCGGCCGTGCTCCTGGCCACGGCGAAACCCAGGGTGCCCGTCAGGACCATCAGCCCCATCAGGATCCAGACGGCGATGCGTGCCTTGCGGGATTTGCTCGAGGTGGTCGGTTCGCTGGCGGGGGTGGTGCTCGAATTCACAAAGATCCTACTGGAGGGCGGAACGGAGGGTGCACATGGTGCAGGGGCGGCCCGGCCGGAGCCGGGCCGCCGGAAGCGGGCAGGGCCCTACTTGGTTTCGAAGCGCTTGATGGACGCTTCCAGCTCGGCCTCGGCGGCCGCGCGGTCGGACCAGCCCTCGGCCCTGACCCACTTGCCCGGCTCGAGGTCCTTGTACCGGGTGAAGAAGTGCTCGATCTCCTTGATCAGGAATTCCGGCACGTCGGAGAGTTCCTGGATGTGGTCGAACCGTGTGTCGGTGGGAACGCACAGGATCTTCGCGTCTCCGCCGCCGTCGTCGGTCATGTTGAACACGGCGATCGGGCGGGCCTCGACCAGCACGCCCGGCAGCAGGTCGAAGTCCTGCAGCAGCAGCATGGCATCCAGCGGATCCCCGTCCTCGCCCAGGGTGTCCTCGAAGTAGCCGTAGTGCGTGGGGTACTGCATGGACGTGAACAGCACACGGTCCAGGCGCAGCCGGTGCGTCTCGTGGTCGATTTCGTACTTCACGCGTGATCCCTTGGGGATTTCGATGGTCACATCGTGCTTCATGGCATGCTCCTGATAGCGACGGCAGGTCTGGACGCGGCAGGTGCGGCCCGTGGTGAGACGGGCAGGGTCCCGCGCCGGTTTACCCTTAACGATATAGGCCCTGCGCCCCCGGCCCGGCATCGGCTTACCGCGCGGGTGTTCACGATGGGGCGCAACTTCACCGGGAGGACAGCATGAACCGTGGCTTCCGCGTGCTCACTTCCGTGTTGCTCGCCGCCGCCTATGCGGCCGTTGCGGTGCCCGTGGGCATGAATCTCGCCCGGGCCGAATGGGCGGACGCTTC
Source organism: Arthrobacter sp. GCM10027362 (assembly GCF_042679445.1). NCBI lineage: Bacteria > Bacillati > Actinomycetota > Actinomycetes > Micrococcales > Micrococcaceae > Arthrobacter > Arthrobacter sp. GCM10027362. Next base: position 2,977 of record NZ_JBHTML010000165.1, on the reverse strand, counting down.
CGGCCCGGCCGTCCCGCCGCCGGCCCAGCAGGTTCCCAACCGGCTCTCCGGGCCCGGACCCATCACCGCACTCGAGGATTCGGCGCCGGTGCCGGATCCAAAGGTCCTCTCCGGCGTGCTGGACCAGGCGCTGGCGTTCGACGGCGGCAGCTTCGCCGCGACGGTCGCCGATGCTGCCACCGGGCAGGTGCTGTACAACCGTTTGGGCCAGCAGCCGCGCATTCCGGCCTCCAACATGAAGCTGCTCACGGCCGCCGCGGCCCTGTCCGTGCTGGGCCCGGAGGGCAGATTCGCCACCTCCGTGCTGCGCGGCAGCAAACCGGGGACCCTGGTCCTGCGCGGCGGCGGGGACTGCCTGCTGACGGCCGGGGAATCGGGCAGCCAGGCGGCGGGCGCGCCCAGCCGGGCCGGCCTGGCGACACTGGCCGCCGAGACGGCGGAGAGGCTGAAGGCGGAGGATTTTGCCGGCAAGCTCACCATCCTGCTCGACGACACGGCCTATGCGGGCCCGGTAATCAGCCCGGGCTGGGATCCGGCCGATGTGGCCTCGGGGCAGGTGGGCCCGATCTACCCGCTGGCCATGGACGCGGGCCGCAGTTCGGCCGGCGCCGCCGCCTACTCGCCGGACGCGGCCCTGGCCACCGGCCTGGCCTTCCGGGACGCGCTGGCGAAGTCCGTGGCCGGCAGCGGCATAAAGGTGGCCGGCCCCGTCATCCGCGGCAGCATTCCCGGGGGTGCCACCGAACTGGCCCGCGTGGAGTCCGCCCCGGTCTCGGACCAGGTCGACTACATGCTGCAGGAATCGGACAACTATGTCGCCGAGGTGCTGGCCCGCAACACCGCGCTGGCCAGCGGCAAGCCCGGCTCCTTCGGCGGCGGCACCGAGGCGGTCCGGGAGGCCGTCTCCCGGCTCGGCGTTCCCACCGACGGGATGCTGATCACCGACGCCAGCGGGCTGTCCCTGCGCAACCAGGTCTCCACCGCCCAGCTCGCGGCAGTGGTCGCGGCGATCACCAGCGGGGACAATGCCTCGCTGCGCGCCGGCCTGTCGGGCCTGCCCATCGCGGGGCTGAGCGGCACCCTGGACGGCCGCTATACCCGGGAGAACCAGGCCGGGGCAGGCCTGGTCCGGGCCAAGACCGGCACGCTCAATGCCGTGACCGCGCTCACCGGGTACGTGGTCACCGCCGAGGACCGGCTGCTGGTGTTCTCCTTCGTGGCCAACGACCTGCGCAATTCGACGGCGCAGGCCCGGACCGCCGCGGACCGTGCCGCCACGGCGCTGGCCGGCTGCGGCTGCCGCTGATAACCGCTGCCGGCCCTGCGCTCCATCCGGCGCTGGGGAAGCACGGCGTGCGCTCAGCGAACGGCCCGTGACCGCGGGCACCAACATGTGATCTGATGTGAACTGATGGACACTACAGCCAGCCCAGCAAACAACTCCGCCACGCCTCCCCGGTTGATCAACTGGGAGCTGGCCGCCACCACTGCCGCCCGGCTGACGCCCGCCGGGCCCAAGCTCTCCGGAGCGCAGATCCAGGCCGCCGTCGAGAACCTGCGCGGACTCGCCGACGAGTCCGTGGACCATGTGCACCGGATCACCGGACTGGACGCGGCCCGGGACCTGCGCGATTCCCAGGTGCTGGTTGTGGACCGGGCCGCATGGTCCAAGGCCAACGCCCGCAGCTTCGAGATCATGCTGCAGCCGGCGCTGAAGGCGCTGGCGGAGAAGCGGCCGGACCAGCTCAAGAGCGCCGCGACGGCCCTGGGCAGCACCGTGACCGGGACCCAGATGGGGGCCATCCTCTCCTTCCTCTCCAGCAAGGTGCTCGGCCAGTACGATCCGTTCTCTTCGCTGCTGACCGGCGGGCCGGCGGGCGGACGGCTGCTGCTGGTGGCGCCGAACATCATCGCCCTCGAACAGGAACTGAACGTGGAGCCGGTGGACTTCCGGCTCTGGGTCTGCCTGCACGAGCAGACGCACCGGGTGCAGTTCGCGGCCGCTCCATGGCTGCGGGACCACATGCTGGAGCAAATTGCGGAGCTCTCCAGCAGCATTGCCGCGAAGGCGGACACCATCGGCGACCGGCTGCAGCAGGCCCTCAAGGTGCTGGCCTCCAGCGCCAAGGCGGTGGCCTCCGGGCAGGAACCCGGGGGCGGCGCAGCCGGCGGCAGCGCCGCCGGCAGCCTGCTGGAACTGTTCCGCGGCCCCGAGGAGAAGGCGGTCTTTTCCCACCTGACCGCCGTGATGAGCCTGCTCGAGGGCCATGCCAACGTGGTAATGGACGAGGTGGATGCCTCGGTGGTGCCCAGCGTCAAGACCATCCGGCAGCGCTTCAACGCCCGCAGCAAGAACCGCGGGGTGCTGGAGAACTGGGTGCGCAGGCTGATGGGCCTGGACGCCAAGGCGCGCCAGTATACCGACGGCGCGAAATTCGTCCGCGCGGTGGTCGGCCAGGTCGGCATGGAGGGCTTCAACAGGGTCTGGGAGCGCGCGGAGAACCTGCCGACCGAACAGGAGATCCACCAGCCGGACCTGTGGATCAGCCGGATGGACTATTCCCGGGCATGAGCCCGGAAGAGCCCGCCCGGGAACCTTTCCCCGCACCCCCAGGCCCGGTCCGGAAGCGGCGCCTGGACCCGCTGATGGGGACCGCACGCAACCAGCTGCGCGCCGCGCTGGAGCTGCTGCCGCCGGCATCCGCCCCGCCGGCCGGCGAACCGGCGCTGCTGCTGGTGGCCTGCAGCGGAGGACCGGACTCGCTGGCGCTGGCGGCGGCGGCCGCCTTCTTCGGCCGGCAGCGGCGGGACGGAACGCGTGCGTTCCGGGTGGGCGCCGTCATTGTCGACCACGGCCTGCAGGACGACAGCGACGCCGTCGCCGAACGGACCCGCAGCCAGCTGGAACGGCTGGGCCTGGCGCCGGTGCAGGTGCGCCGGGTGCAGGTCCGGGACCCCGGCATGGGCCCGGAGGCCG
>NZ_JBHTML010000164.1:0-8824 GCF_042679445.1 Arthrobacter sp. GCM10027362 | reverse complement strand
AGAGGACCCCGGGCCCCGGCCGCGCCCCCAACTGCCGGGGCCCGGGCCCGGCCGGCGGCACAGGCACGGACCGGTGCAACCGCCGGCTTTCCACAGGCCGGCCGGGGCCGGAAGGAGCGCGGGGAGCATGCTGTAGCTTAGGGCTATGATCGCGCAACTGGGACGGCTCTGGCCCGCGGACCCGCTGCCGTTCTGTGCGCTGCTGGCAGCCTGCCTGTACCTGCTGGCCATTGGTTTCCGGCTGGGCTGGATCGATGCACGCACCCACACCCTGCCCAACCGGATCGTGTTCCCCGCCTATGCGGTGGCCCCGGCACTGCTGGCGACGGCGGCGCTCGCCGGCGGCGGTACGGCACGGCTGTGGGGAATGCTGGGCGGGGGAGCGGCGCTGTGGTCCTTCTACTTCCTGCTGCGCTTCGTCTATCCGGCGGGGATGGGCTTCGGGGACGTGAAGCTGGCCGGCGTGCTCGGGATGTACCTGGGCTACCTCGGGGCCGGCCACCTGCTCTGGGCCACCTTCGCCGCCTTCGCCCTCGGCGGCCTGTACGGCATCGTCCTCGTGGCGCTGCGCCGCGGCAGCCTGAAATCCGCCATCCCGTTCGGTCCGTTCATGCTGCTGGGCGCCGTGGCGGCCATGCTGCCGGCGGCCTAGCCTTCAGCGGCCGCCGCGTCCCGGGCGCTGCCGGCTGGCCGTCGGGCCCGCGGGCAGCATAGCGTAGGAAGATGCCCACGCCCGACTTCATCCTGCAGCTGCGCTCCAAAATCGGCCATGACCTGCTCTGGCTGCCGGGGGTCACCGCGGTCGTGCTGGACGATGCCGGACGGGTGCTGCTCTGCCAGCGCGCGGACAACCTGCACTGGACCCTGGTCACCGGCATCGTGGACCCGGGGGAGCACCCGGCCCGGACCGCGGTGCGCGAGGTGCTGGAGGAAACCGCGGTGGTGGCCGAGGTGGAACACCTGGCCGAGGTGTACGCCGGCGGGCCCATGCAGTTCGTGAACGGGGACAGGGCCCAGTTCCTGAACCTGACGTTCCGCTGCCGGTACGTTTCCGGCCGGGCCCGGGTCAACGACGACGAGTCCGCCCAGGTGGGCTGGTTCGGCCTGGACCAGCTGCCGGAGTTGTCCGACTACCATCTGGACCGGCTGCAGGCAGCCCTGCGTGCCACCGGCGTCCCGGAATTTGTCCGTTAGGGGCCGCAGGCTATTCCGTGCGGACAGCCTGCGGTCCATACTCAAGAACGTACAGGGCATCCGCACGGCGGACCCGCCCTTGGAGCGGGGTTCCGGCGGCAGATGCGGGCGCGAGCATCGGAGTCCGGCATGTCCATCTGGAGCGGTTCGCAATCCATCATGAGGCGCAAGCCGATTACGGAAATGGAGGTGGAAAGCAAGCAGAGCCATCTGTTCAGGAGCCTGGGCCTGTGGCAGCTGACGGCCATTGGCGTCGGCGGGATCATCGGCATCGGCATTTTCACCCTGGCCGGCCTGGTTGCCAACGGCGGCGAAACCGGCGAGCCCGTCGGTCCGGCGGTGCTGATCTCGTTCCTGGTCGCCGGCCTGGCCAGTGCCGCCGCGGCTTTGTCCTATGCCGAGTTCGCGGGCATGATCCCGTTTGCGGGCTCCGCCTATACCTACGGTTACGTGGCCCTGGGCGAGGTGATCGGCTGGTTCATCGGCTGGGACCTGCTGCTCGAATACACCGCCATTGTCGCCGTCGTGGCCATCGGCATTTCCGGGTACTTCACGGAGTTCATGGGCGGCATCGGCGTCGACGTGCCGGCGTGGATGCAGGGCACGCCGGACACCGTCGAAGGCGGCCTGGTAAACCTGCCGGCAATCGTGGTCTGCCTCCTGATCACCTGGATCCTCAGCCGCGGCACCAAGACGTTCGGGCGCTTCGAACTGGTGGCGGTAGGGCTCAAGATCCTGCTGATCCTGTTCATCATCGGGCTGGGGTTCTTCTTCGTCAACACCGCGAACTACACGCCCTTCATGCCCTCGGGCTTCGGGGCCGTCTTTGCCGGGGCGGCCACGGTGTTCTTCGCGGTCTTCGGCTATGACGCCATGAGTACCGCCGCGGAGGAGGCGACCGACGGCAAGAAGCACATGCCCAAGGCGATTCTCCTGTCCCTGCTGATTGCCATGACGCTCTACGTCCTGGCCACCCTGGTGCTGACCGGAATGCAGAACTACACGGAAATCAGTCCCACGGCCGGGTTCGCGTCCGCCTTCCAGAATGTCGGGCTCCCGGTGATCGCCACCATCATTTCGGCCTTCGCGGTGATCTCGATCCTGACCGTCATGCTGACCTTCCTCCTGGGCGTGACCCGCGTCTGGTTTTCCATGAGCCGCGACGGGCTGCTGCCCTACTGGTTCGCCGTCACGGACAAGCACGGGACCCCGCAGCGGGTGACCTGGATCGCCGGCATCGCCTCGGCCCTGCTGGCCGGCGTCTTCCCCATCCGCGCCGTGGCCGACCTGACCAATATCGGGATCCTGGCCGCCTTCGTCGTCGTCTGCGTGGCCGTCATCGTCCTGCGCCGCACGCGGCCGGACGTGCCCCGCACATTCAGGCTGCCGTGGATGCCGGTGGTTCCCGCGTTCGGCGTCCTCGCCTCCGGCTTCCTGATGCTCCAGCTGCACTGGGAGACCTGGCTGCGCTTCGTTATCTGGCTGATTATCGGGCTGCTCATCTACTTTTTCTACAGCCGGAAGCATTCCCTGATGAATCCGTCGAGTCCCCGCCACGCCTTCCTCAAGTCGCTCGAGGAGGAAACCTGAGGAAACCCGGAAAGGGCCCGGCCAGGGGCGGATGCCTGGCGCACCGCGCGAAAAAGCGCCCCCGGTCCGCGGACCGGGGGCGCTTCGGTGCAGGACCGCGGGTTACTTCTGCGGGGCCTTCGTCATGGACAGCACGTCCAGGGCCGAATCCAGCTGCTCCTCGGTCAGTTCGCCGCGTTCCAGGTAGCCCAGGGCCACCACGGCCTCGCGGATGGTCAGGCCTTCCTTGACCGCGTGCTTGGCGATCTTGGCGGCGTTCTCGTACCCGATGTACTTGTTCAGCGGGGTGACGATGGACGGGGAGGCCTCGGCCAGGAAGCGGGCGCGCTCCACGTTGGCCTCGATGCCGTCGATCATCTTGTCCGCCATCACGCGGGCGGTGTTGGCCAGCAGGCGGATGGATTCGAGCAGGTTCGCGGCCATCACGGGGATGCCCACGTTCAGCTCGAAGGCGCCGTTGGTGGAGGAGAGGGCAATGGTGGTGTCGTTGCCGATGACCTGGGCGGCGACCATGATCGCGGCCTCGCAGATGACCGGGTTGACCTTGCCCGGCATGATCGAGGAACCCGGCTGCAGGTCCGGAATGGCGATCTCGCCCAGGCCCGTGTTGGGGCCGGAACCCATCCAGCGCAGGTCATTGTTGATCTTCATGATCGAATAGGCGATGGTGCGCAGCTGGCCGGACGCCTCGATGAGCCCGTCGCGGTTGGCCTGCGCCTCGAAATGGTTGCGGGCCTCGGTCAGCGGCAGGCCGGTGTCCTCGGCGAGCAGGGCGATGACGCGCTGCGGGAAGCCGGCCGGGGTGTTGATGCCGGTGCCGACGGCGGTGCCGCCGAGCGGGACCTCGGCCACGCGCGGCAGGGAGGCCTCGATGCGCTCGATGCCGTAGCGGATCTGGGCCTCGTAGCCGCCGAATTCCTGGCCCAGGGTCACGGGCGTGGCATCCATCAGGTGGGTGCGGCCGGACTTGACGACGTCTTTGAACTGCTCGGCCTTGCGGCCCAGCGAGGCGGCCAGGTACTCCAGCGCCGGGACCAGGTCTTTGATCAGTGCGCCGGTGGCGGCCGCGTGCACCGAGGTGGGGAACACGTCGTTCGAGGACTGCGAGGCGTTGACGTGGTCGTTGGGGTGGACCGTCTTGTCGCTGCCGGCTTCCTTCAGGGCGCGGGTGGCCAGTTCGGCAATGACCTCGTTGGTGTTCATGTTCGACGAGGTGCCGGAGCCGGTCTGGAAGACATCGATCGGGAAGTGCTCGTCATACTTGCCGCCGGCAACTTCGTCGGCGGCGTTGGCGATCGCCTCGGCAAGTTCCTGGTCGAGGACGCCCAGCTCGGCATTGGCGCGGGCGGCGGCCTTCTTGATGCGGGCCAGCGCCTCGATGTGGGCGCGCTCGAGGGTCTTGCCGGAGATCGGGAAGTTTTCCACCGCGCGCTGGGTCTGCGCACGGTACAGGGCGTTTACCGGGACCCGGACCTCGCCCATGGTGTCGTGTTCAATGCGGTACTCGGCAGAATCAACAGTGGATGTCATGGGTCCCAGCGTAGTAGCCGCGGGCCCCCCGCCTGAAACTTGTTTCAGGCGGGGGAGGCTGCTGCGCGTTCATGTCCGAGGGACCCGCCGAAACTCGCTGCGCCGGGCGGCCGCGCTATTGCCCGAGGGCGCCGGCGCCGGAAACCAGTTCCGCCTGCCCCTCGGCCAGCCGGTAGGCGACGCCGACGACGGCGGTGCGGCCGTCGTCCACCGCGGAGGAGAGCGCCCGGGAGCTGTCCAGCAGGCGCTCGGCGGTCTGCTTGACGTGCTCGACCACCATGTCGTTGACCTCCTCGAAGCCGTTGCGCCGGGCAGCCAGCACGGAGGGGGTGATCCGCTCCACCAGGTCCCGCAGGAATCCCTTGGGCATCTCGCCGGTGTCCACCGTCTCCTTCGCCGCGGTGACGGCGCCGCAGCTGTCGTGTCCGAGGATGACGATCAGCGGCACCTTCAGGATGTCGACGCCGTACTCGAGCGAGCCGAGCACGGCGTCGTCGATCACCTGTCCGGCCGTGCGCACCACGAAGGCGTCTCCCAGGCCCAGGTCGAAGATGATTTCGGCCGCCAGCCTCGAATCCGCGCAGCCGAAGATGATGGCGAACGGATTCTGCTGGTTGACCAGCGAGCTGCGCCGGGGGGCGTCCTGGTTGGGGTGGCTGGAGGTTCCGGAGACAAATCGTTCGTTGCCCTCGCGCAGCTTCTGCCACGCCTGGGCGGGTGTCAATGTAGTTGCCATTTTGCCAACATTACTCCCGCTCGCCGGCGGCGCGGACATTGGATTACTTGTCGTCCAGCGCGTCGGCGACGGCGGCGCCCAGCGTGTCGAATTCGGCCAGCTCCGCCGCGCCCTTGAGCACGATCGTGTAGCCTGCCTCCTCCAGCACCAGGCTCTTGTCCCCGGTGCCGCGGTCCCGCAGTTCCCAGTCCGCGCCGCCGATCCGGCGCTGGCCGGTGACGGGAGCCTCGCCCGTGGCCTGGGCCAGCCAGGTGGGGTTGGCCTTGTTGGTCTGGACCAGGGCAATGTGGTGGCCGTCCGCGGTCAGGTAGCCGGCCTCCCAGGCCGGAACCTTGGCGGTGCCGCCGGCGTTCCAGCGCGCGTAGTTCGAGGACCAGCCCCCGGGCACTTCCGGGACCACCGGCAGGTAGCCGGCGGCAGGCTCGGCCTGCCGCGCCACGCCCGGGACATCGATGTCGCGGTGGTAGGTTTCGGGCTTGCTGCCGGGGTTGAGCAGGACGACCGGAATGACCGCGGCCACCGTCAGCAGGACGGAAATGACCATGCCCTTGATGGTTTGGTTCGCCCGTTTGGCCTGCTTGGGGGTCAGGATGGGCTTCACCGCCAGTTCATCCGGCGGCTGCACCGGGTCGGGGCCCGGTCCGGAGGCCGGAGACACTGCAGGTACTTCGGGGCGCGCTTCACTCACCCCTCCATTGTCGCTTAAGCCGGGCGGGTGCCCGGCGCCGGCCGGCGGCAGCCCCGCCGTCGTAATGGTGCGTTGGCTCACAAGCCAGCCGGCGCGGCGGCGGACTATGATCGAAGCTGATGGAAGATCCACGTCAAGTCCAGGAATCAGACGCAGTTCCGGAGCCGGAACTGTCCCAACCGCAACTCGAAGATGAGGTTCTCGTGGCCAAAGCTGTACCGGATGCCCAGTATTCAACCCTGTCCCCGTCCCTGGCAGTGGGCAACAACGAGCCGGACCGGAACCTCGCCCTGGAACTGGTCCGCGTGACCGAGGCCGCCGCCATCGCCGCCGGCCACTGGGTGGGCTACGGGGACAAGAACGCCGCCGACGGCGCCGCCGTGGACGCGATGCGCTCCTTCCTTTCCACCGTGAACTTCAACGGCGTCGTTGTCATCGGCGAGGGCGAAAAGGACGAGGCCCCGATGCTGTACAACGGCGAGCGGGTGGGCAACGGGCAGGGCGCCGAATGCGATGTGGCCGTGGACCCGATCGACGGCACCCGCCTGACCGCGCTGGGAATCAACAACGCGCTGTCCGTGCTGGCCGTTTCCGAGCGCGGCAGCATGTTCGACCCCTCCGCGGTGTTCTACATGGAGAAGCTCGTGACCGGCCCCGAGGCCGCGGACCTGGTGGACCTGCGCCTGCCGGTGAAGCAGAACCTGCACCTGATCGCCAAGGCCCAGGGCAAGAAGATCAACCAGGTCAACGTGGTGATCCTGGACCGGGACCGCCACAAGCCGCTGGTCGAGGAGATCCGTGCGGCCGGCGCCCGCACCAAGTTCATCATGGACGGCGACGTCGCCGGCGCCATCGCCGCGGCCCGCGAGGGCACCGGCGTCGACGTGCTGATGGGCATCGGCGGCACCCCGGAGGGCATCGTGACCGCCTGCGCCATCAAGTCCCTGGGCGGGGTGATCCAGGGCCGGCTGTGGCCGACCAGCGACGAGGAGAAGCAGAAGGCCCTCGCCGCCGGCCATGACCTGGACCGGGTGCTGACCACCGACGACCTGGTCACCAGCGACAACTGCTACTTCGTGGCCACCGGCATTACCGACGGCGACCTGCTGCGCGGGGTGCGCTACAAGTCCAACCGGGTGCTGACCCAGTCGATCGTGATGCGCTCCAAGTCCGGCACCATCCGCTTCGTCGAGGGCGAGCACCGGGCGGACAAGTGGGAAGGCTGGGAGCGCAAGAGCTGACCGGCTCCCCGCTTCCCGATCGGCTCGGCGGATAATGCCTTTCCCGGCGCTGGAAAGGTTGTTATCCGCCGGGCCGATCGGTTTTGGCGGGCAACCGGGTCAGCCCTTGAGCTTTGCCCTGAGCCTGTCCAGGACGGGGACGACGGCGGTCCCGGCCTTGCGCACCGCCGGCAGTGCCGTGCCGCGCAGCAGGTCCCGCAGCCTGCGGGCGGCACTGTAGGCGGCATACCCCGGCTTGTTTACCGGCAGGTCCCAGGTGCCGGGGTATTCAACCTCGAACCCGCCGAAGGAGCGCTTGAAGCGGGAAAAACCGGCCCACTCGTGCTCCGGCTCGTCCTCGGGCGAGACGCCCCACATGTCGAACAGCTGCTGTCCGGACGCCTTGGCGTCCACCATCATGGTGACCACCAGCGGAATCCCGGCATTGAGCTTGCGGTGCTTGTCGTCGGCGGCGGCGTGGGCATACACCCGGGTGGTGGGCGTGTCGTAGGACAGTGCCGCGGCAATCGGCTGTCCGTCCAGCCGCGCAACGAACAGCTTCGCGGCCCCGGCCGGCATCAGGGTCCTGGCGGCCTGGGCCAGGTAGTCGTCGGACTGGGCCTTGAACTCGGCCCGTGCGGAGACATCGTGCAGGAACCCCAGCAGGATTCCGATGTCCGCCGGGTCCGTGGAGATGTCGAAGCTGACGCCCTTCTTGTGGATGTTCCGGTACAGGTTGCGGCTGGTGCTGCGCATCCCGGCCAGGATCTTCTCCTCCGGCTGGGTCAGGTCCACCATCCAGGTCAGGTGCGGCTGCACGTCCACCGGCGCCCGGCGCAGCCCGTGGCCGGCCAGCACCGCGGCGGCCTTGTCCCCGAGCCCGGCCGCCGCCGGTTCCACCCGGACGTAGTGCGCCTTCTCGGCCTTGGCCAGGGCATGCAGCGCGTCCAGGGCCCGGGCGAAGGCCGCCGGGTTGTCCGCGACGGGGCCGTAGGGGGTGTACAGGAAGGAACCGAGCGGAGTCTTTTCGTGGATGGCCAGGAAATTCCAGCCTTCGCCGCTGCGCATGAAGACCTTTTTGCCCAAGTTGCGCTGGAATTCGGCCCACGGGGCGGACTGCAGGATGGAGGCGGACATGAACTCTCTTCCGTTGATGGTCAGTTGGCGCCGGCACTTCCGGACGTGGTGACGGCGAACAGCACGGCGGGGGCTTCGCCGCCGAGAACGTGGTGGACCAGCACGGGCTGCTCGAAAGCCGGGATGAAGGCCGATTCCCCGCGCCGCAGCCGCAGGTCCGTGCGGGGGGAGTCCAGCAGCGCGCTGCCGGAGACGGCCAGCACGACGGCGGGGCCGTGCTGCTCCAGCGGCACCGGCCCGTCCCCGTCCCGCAGTTCGATGCGCTGCAGCTGAAACTCGGCGAAGGGCGGGCAGTACAGCTCCTGGTCGGTGTCCGTAATCCGGCGCTCGACCAGCGGCGGCCGCATCGGGGAGAAGTCGCAGATCCTGGCCAGTTCCTCGACGTTGACGTGTTTGGGCGTCAACCCGCAGCGCAGCACGTTGTCGGAGGAGGCCATGACCTCCACGCCGAGTCCGCGCAGGTAGGAATGGATGTTCCCGGCGGGCAGGCACAGCGCCTGGCCCGGCTCGAGCGTGACATGGTTGAGCAGCAGCGAGACCAGGGTTCCGGGGTCCTGCGGGTAAAGGTCCGCGAGCCAGGCCACGGTGGCGAATTCCGGGCCCAGCCGGCCCGGAGCGACGCCGGCCAGCGCCGCTGCCGCAGCCTCCACCAGGGCCGCGGACTGTGCGCCGCCCTCCAGCAGTGCCAGGAAGGCTTCGCGCAGGCCGGCGGAACCGTCACGGTGGGGC
>NZ_JBHTML010000163.1:0-8902 GCF_042679445.1 Arthrobacter sp. GCM10027362 | reverse complement strand
CGTGCCCGGGCAGGTCCAGCGCGGCCACGGGCCGGCCGAGGCCGTCCTGCCCCGCGGCGCGGAACGCCTCCCACATGGTGTGGTCAAGTCCGACGCCGTGGAGCAGGACGACGGGCAGCTTCGCCGCGGCGGTTGCTGCCACGGTTACTGCTCGGTGGACAGGGCGGCCAGGCGCTGCTGCGGCCGGCCCTGGGCTGCCGCGGCCAGGGCGATGACGATCTCCCCCGGATGCGGGGCATCGGCCAGGCGCACCTCGATGCTCTGGTGGTGGGAGCGGATCGTGGCGTCCGTCTTGTGCTTGAGCGGGATGTCGAAGACGGTCCCGGCCGCGGCGCGCTTCTCCACGGCCGGCAGCAGCGTGGTTGCCTCGGCGGCGATCCGGAAATGGTCGCCGAACTTCAGCGTGTGGATCAGGGCCGAGCCGTGCTCCACCTCGCCCTCCAGGCCGACAATCGCGGCCTTGCCGTAGGCCTCGATCGGGGCGCCGAGCGCCTCCACGACCCGGGGGGCCAGCAGCTTGCCCAGGTCCGAGGCGGTGGCGTCGATGCCGGCCGAGAGGTCCTCGACGAAGCCCTGGCCGGCCCAGGGGTTGTCGATGACGGCGGCGACGACGGCGACCCGCGCGGCGGGGTCCACGGCACGGCCGCCCTCGGCCAGGGTCTCTTCCACCAGGGTGATGATCTTGCGGACGTTCATGCGGTTGCTCCTGCGAGGATTTTGGCGGTCACGGGACGGTCGGTGCTGCGGTCGCCGATCCGGGCGTGCGGCCTCGGGCCGGTCGAGGCCGCGGCGATGACCACGATTTCGTGCGGCATCGGCCCGTCGGCCACACGCGCGGTGGCGGTCTGGTAGTGGCTGCGGGTGGCCGCCTGCGTCTTGTGCCAGAGCGGGACGACCAGCGGCTGCCCGGCCTCGGCCCGGTCATCGGCGAAGCAGATGATCGAGGTGCCCTCGAGGAATTCGCGGACCAGGTTGCCGAAGTACGGGGTGTGGATCAGGGCCCCGGCGTGCTCGATCTCGCCGGCGGTGCCGACGATGGCGGCCTTGCCGAAGGCCTCGACCGCCTCCGCGCCGCCCAAGCCGGCCAGCAGCCGGCCGGTCAGCTCCCGGGCAATCTGCGGGGCGATCCGCTTGGCTGCTTCGGACAGGTCCGTGTGCGGGCCGGTGCCCAGCCAGGGATTGGCGACGACGGCGGCGGCGGTGGCCTTCAGCGCCGGCACGGCGGGCGCGCTGCCGTTCTCCCGCAGGACCTCTTCCTGCAGGTAGACGATCTTGCGGATGCCGGCGGCGCGCGCTTCGGGTGAGGGGGTGGAATTAAACAAAATGCGGCATCACTTTCTCGGAGAACAGCTCCAGGTTGGCCCGGTCCCCGGGGGCGTCGAGGCCGTGGAACAGCGAAAAAGGCATGGCGTGTCCTTTCAACGGTCTTGCGTGAAGGCGGGTTGGTGCCGGATAAGTCAGTTAGCGGATCCGCCGCGGCGGGGACGGTTGTCGCTAAGGGCTTCCTTGGACGATGCATAGACGTGGTTGCGCATGGCGGACTCGGCGCCGAAGGGATCCTTGTTTTGGATCATCGTCAGCACCGCCCGGTGCTCGCCGGTCGAGGCCAGGATGCGGCCCGGATGCTCCACGGTCCGCAGCACGAGCCGGTGGTAGGCCAGCTGGTTCATCAGCCGCTCGTAGTGCTCGGCCAGCTTGCGGTTGTCGGCGCCGCGGATGATGGTCCAGTGGAATTCGTGGACCAGCCGGGCGTATCCGTCCGCGTCCTGTTCCTCGGCCGCCCGCTCCGACTCTGCGACGTTGCGTTCGAGCACGTCGAGCTCGGCGACATGGCCGCGGCGGGCCAGCAGGGACGCGGCCAGGCCTTCGAAGCTCTCCTTGAGCTGGAAGAGTTCGACGATTTCCCGGCGCGTGGGCTCACGGACGAAGGTGCCGACCTTGGGACGGATCTCGACCAGCCCTTCGTGCTGAAGCTGCTTGAGCGCTTCCCGGATGGGGGTGCGGCTGACCTCGAACTCCTGCGCCAGGAATACCTCCGACAAGGGCGCGCCCGGGGGGAAATCCCCGCCGAGGACCAGCTTCCTGACCCGGTCCAGCAGGGCTGTTTCCTCAACCGCGCCTGCCGAAACTGTGTTCATCGTCTCTTGCATGCATGAGAGCTTATGTTGCATACATCAGTCAGGTCAAGGGTCGCCTCGGGATTGGCGGAAAACAGCTGAGGCACTGAGAACAGTACGGATTCTCCCCAAGGTGTTGACCTCTTCGTGTGACATGCCTTACGGTCTCTACCATGCAACAAGCAATCGATGCGTTCATTACCGACGTTTGGGCAGCCGCCTGGGACCGCGGCGAAGTCGAGGCCCTGGACTCCCTGGTCACCGAAGACTACGTACGGGTCGACAAGGCAACCGGGCACGGGACCGGCCTGGCCGAACTGAAGCAGGAAATCCTGGCCGTCCGCGAGGGCTTCCCGGACCTGACGACGACCATTGACAACTTCGTGCTCGACGGCGACACGGCGGCGATTTTCTGGACGTCGAAGGGAACGCACACGCGCCCGTTCCTTGGCGTCCCGCCGACCAACCGCCAGGTGGTGACGACGGGGTCCAACATCCTGGCCCTGCGCTCGGGACGTATCGCCCGGGAGACCGTGACCTGGGACGACAGCGGACTGCTGGAGGCCCTGGGCATCAGGTCCCTGGCCGATGCAGCCGCGGCGCCGGAGCAGGTCGTCGTCGACACCATGTCGGGCGAACCCGACCCCGAAGTGATGAAGGGGTTCAACCGCCAGTTCGTCACCGGTGTCACCGTCGTGACCACCACGGAAGGCGGAGTGCCCAAGGGCCTGGCGGTCAACGCCTACTCCTCGATCTCGCTCGAGCCGCCGCTGGTCATGGTCTGCGTGCAGAAGACGTCGTCGACCTACCCGGCGCTGTTCGCCTCGACCCATCTGGGCATCAATATCCTGAGCAACCGGCAGAAGGACACGGTTTCGACCTTTGCGTCGAAATCATCCGATAAGTTCGCGCAGATCGCCTGGCACGGGGGCCCGCACGGCAGCCCGCTGATCGACGGGTCCTCCGCGGCGCTGGAGGCGGAAATCCGCGAGCGCTTCCAGGCCAGGACCCACACCATCTTCATTTGCCGCGTCCGGCACGCAGAGGTCGGCGAGGCCGAACCCATGGTCTACAAGGCCGGACGGTTCTACGACGGCGAAGAACTGTCCGCGCTCTAACAGGCTCCGGGCCGCCGCAGCGGGCCCGCCGGAATTACGAATCGGAGAAAATAGTGGCCGAACAAACGATTGAGGCGCCCGTGGCGCCCTCCGACCAGCACCAGCGGACCCCCGGGCCCGGACCGCAGCACCGCCACCTGGGCTCGGTGTTCTACGGATCGGTCGGACTGATCCTGGCGTTCGTGCTCTGGGCCGCGGTTGCCCCGGAGAACCTGGGCGGAACCATGACTGCCGCCATGAACTGGGTCGCCGGCAGCGTCGGCTGGAGCTACCTTCTGGTCACGCTGCTCTGCATCCTGCTGATGGTCTACCTTGGCCTCAGCCGTTTCGGCGGCGTCCGGCTCGGCTCCAGCACCGACCGCCCCGAGCACAGCACCTGGGCATGGCTGGCCATGATCCTCTCGGCCGTCATGGGTGTCGGCCTGATCAGCTACGGCGTCGCCGAACCCATCTCGCACTTTGTTTCCCCGCCCCACGGCCTGGCCCAGCCCGGCACCATGGAAGCAGCCGTGACGGCCATGCAGTTCAGCTACTTCGACTGGGGCCCGCACGCGTGGGCGGTGTTCGGCGTCTTCGGGCTGGCCATTGCCTACTCCACGCACCGCAAGAACCGCCCCGGCCTCGTCTCCCCGATGCTGCGCCCCGTCCTGGGCAAGCTCGTCGACGGCTGGTTCGGCAAGCTCATCGACATCTTCGCCATCATCGCCACCCTGTTCGGCACTACCACGTCCCTGGGCCTGGGTGCTTCGCAGATCGGCGAGGGGATGAACCGCGTGTTCGGCATTCCCAGCAACCTGGGCGTGGAAATCGTCATCATCGCCGTGGTCACCGTCCTGTTCACCCTGTCAGCGCTCTCCGGCGTGAACAAGGGCATCAAGTACATCAGCCAGATCACCATGGGGCTGTCCGTGCTGCTGGCCATTTATGTCTACGTTGCCGGGCCCACCGGTTTCGTCTCCAACCTGTTCTTCCGCTCGGTCGGCCAGTATGCCAGCGAGTTCCTCCAGGTCAGCCTGATCACGCCCTCTTCCGCCACGGACCTGCAATGGATGCAGTGGTGGACGTACTTCATGATGGCCTGGTGGCTGAGCTGGGGCGCCTTCGTCGGCGTCTTCCTGGCCAAGATCTCCAAGGGGCGCACCGTGCGCCAGTTCGTGGCCGGGGTGCTGGGCGTGCCGAGCCTGGTGTTCTTTGCCTGGTTCACCATTTTCGGCGGTTCGGCGATCAAGATGGACATGGGCGGGGCAGGCATCGGGGCAGCCACGACCGAAAACGTCAACAATGCCTTCTTCGCCATGCTCGAACACCTGCCGCTTGCGCAGATCACCTCGATCGTCACCGTGGTCCTGGTCGCCCTGTTCTTCATCTCCGGGGCCGATGCCAACACCTACGTGCTGAGCATGCTCTCGTCGAAGGGGACGCTGAACCCGACCCGGCCGGTCCTGACCATCTGGGGCGCCCTGACCGGTGCCTGCGCGGTGTTCCTGCTGATCGTCGGCGGCCTGACGGCCCTGCAGCAGGCGGCCATGCTCTCGGCCCTGCCGTTCACAATCATTGTGGCGCTGCTCGGCATCTCGCTGGTGATCGAACTTCGCCGGGATCCCGAGTACGCCCGTCCGGGGCCGGCGCCCGCGGCCCGGCCCCGAACGGAGTAGGCGGACGCCGGGTCCGGACCGCCTGCGGGAGCGGCCGGGCACGAACAACGACGGCGGTGGCCCCCCCCTTCCCGGGGCGGGCACCGCCGTCGTGCTGCGTTCGTGCCCGGAATCCCGGCGGGTCCGGCCGCAGGCCAGGGACTTGCTTGAAGGCTAAAGAAGTACCGGACGGCCCAGGAACGGGCAGGACGGAAGCGGGCCGGTTGTCAGCCCTGCCGGCGCGGGCCGAGCTCCGCCAGCAGCTCCTCCAGCCGGTTGTCCGTCAAATACGTCATCCCGGTGAGCACGTCGGTGATCCGGGCCCGTTCCTGGGCGCTAAAGCGGGTGTGGTCCAGGATGTCGCTGACCCACAGCCCGTCCATGGCCAGCCGGACGATGATGCCAATAATGCCGGCCGGCTCGGCCGGGTCCAGGTCCTCGCGGTCCAGCCGGCGGTTCAGGTAGATCAGCGACTCGGCCAGGTTGGGCCGTCCGACGGCGATGGACAGCAGGGCCGCCTGGTTGCGGTCACTGTTGGTCCGGGCATCCGAAAACGCCTTGATGTACGCCCGCTCCTCCGCCCCGACCGGGTTCGGGTCGGACTCGGCGAGCCTGCCCAGCTCGTGCACCAGCGCAATGATGATCTCCTCGACGTCGCGCTCGATTTCCTCGGCGGGCGCCCCGGGCCTGAACATTTTTTTCCTCCAGCTACACAGCAGCGGGCCCTCCGCTTAGGCCCAGTGTAGCCGCGGGAGGCCCGCGCCTGCCCGAAAAAGACAGCCTGCTTAGCTATGGTCCTTGGTATGCGCAGAACATTTCCTACTCTCCTGGCAGCACTGTTGGCCCTGCCCCTGGCAGGCTGCGGCCTGGGCATCCCGGCGGATCCGGAAGGCACGCTCGAGCGGGTCCGCGACGGCACGCTCCGGGTCGGCGTTTCGGCGAATCCGCCCTGGACCCGGGTGCAGGCCGGGGCGGACCCCGGCGGGACGGAAAGCACGCTGGTGCTCCGGTTCGCCGCCAGGCACAACGCCGAGGTGGAGTGGGTCGAAGGCGGCGAGGAAACGCTGATGGGCAAACTGGAACACGGCGAGCTGGACCTGGTCATCGGCGGCCTGACCAAGAAGTCGCCGTGGTCCGACAAAGCCGCCCTGACCCGGCCCTACGTGGAACTGGCCAACGACCGGGGCGAGAAGGAAGAGCACGTCATGGCCGCGCGGATGGGTGAAAACGCCTTCCTCGTCGAACTCGAGGAATTCCTGCTGCACCAGGAGGACCTGCCGTGAACACCCGATTCGGCCGCACGGAACTGCCGGAGAAGCAGGAAAGGATCCTGAAGAAGGCCGTCCGCCTCCAGTGGACCACCACCGGCGTCCTCGCCGTCGCGGTCACCTTGGTTTTCCTGGCCATGGGCAATTCCCAGGCCATGAAGGCCGCCTGGATCGAGGACATGCTCTCGTTCGCGCCCCCGCTGGCCTTCCTGCTGGCCGTGCGGATCGTCAACAGGCCCCCGACCCCGGGGTATCCCTACGGCTTCCACCGCGCCACCGGGGTGGCGCACCTCGTGGCGGCCGTGGCCCTGTGCGTCATGGGTGCGTTCCTGCTCATCGATTCCGGCCTGGGCCTGCTCAAGGCCGAGCACCCGCCGATCGGTGCCGTCCAGGTCTTCGGCCAGACCGTCTGGCTGGGCTGGCTGATGATCGCGGTGATGGCGGTGACCGCCGTCCCGCCGGTCTTCCTGGGCCGGGCCAAGATGAAGCTGGCCAAGGAACTGCACAGCAAGGTGCTGTACGCGGACGCGGACATGAACAAGGCCGACTGGATGACCGCCGCCGGCTCCATCGTCGGCGTGGCCGGCATCGGCGTCGGCCTCTGGTGGGCCGACGCCGCGGCGGCGCTGTTCATCGCCGCCGGCATCCTGCGCGACGGCTACAAGAACATGCGCGCAGCGGTCACCGACCTGATGGACACCCGGGCCATGACCTTCGACGACGGCCGGCCCCATCCCCTGATCCGGCAGGTCGACGACTACCTGCGCGGCCTGTCCTGGGTGCAGGAGGCCGGCTCCCGTGTCCGCGACCAGGGCCATGTCTTCCACGTGGAGGCCTTCGTCGTTCCGCGCGACGGGCAGCTGCCCCCGCTGGAGGTCCTGGAGCGGGCGAGGGACGAGTGCATCGACCTGGACTGGAAACTCCAGGACATGGTGCTGGTCCCCGTCTCCGAGCTGCCGGTGGAAGCAGGCGGGTCCCGGCAGCACCAGTCCGAACGCAACCGCTGACGGCCCCGGGCGCTCCTGCCGCCCCGGTGCGGATAATCTGGACGGAAACATCCGGCAGGTAAAAGGAGAACCATGTCTGCCCCCGTTCTGACGCGCCGGCAAACGGACGCGGCCTGGATCGTCGTGGTGCTCGCCGGCATCACCGCGGCCATGCACATCTGGAAACTGCCCGCGGCCATCCCGCTGATCCAGGCCGAGCTCAACATGTCCCTGGTGCAGGCCGGGGTGCTGCTGGGACTGGTGCAGGTAGCCGGCATGGCCGGCGGGCTGGCCGTCTCGCTGTTCGCCGAGACCGTCGGCGCCCGCCGCTGCCTGCTGATCGGACTCTGGCTGCTCTTCGCCGGTTCCGTGGCCGGCGGCTTCGCCCCCGGCGCGGGCGTGCTGATGGCCAGCCGGGCGCTCGAGGGGGCGGGGTTCCTGCTCACCACCGTGGTCGCGCCCGGGCTGATCCGCGCCAATACGCCGCTGCGCCGGGTCAACACCGCCGTCGGCTTCTGGAGCGCCTACCAGGGCTGTGCCACCTTCACCGGGCTGGTGGCCAGCGCGCTGGTGCTGCAGGTGGCCGGCTGGCAGACCTGGTGGTGGATCATGGCGGCGCTGACGCTGGTGCCGATTCCGCTGGTGCTGCGGTTCGTGCCCCGGGACCCGGCCGGGGAGGGCGCGGGGCTGTCCGCGGCGGTCAGGCGCATCGGGGTCACCGTGCGCTCCCCCAAGCCCTGGGTCGCCGGGGTGGTGTTCGCCTGCTACACCATCCAGTGGATGGCGGTGGTCGGCTTCCTGCCCACCGTCTACGAGCACAATGGCGTTACCGGGATCTGGCCGGGCCTCCTGTCCGCCGTCGTCGGCGGGCTGAACGCCGTCGGCGCCGTCGGCACCGCCCCGCTGCTGCAGCGCGGGGTGACCGCGCGCCGGCTGCTGATTCCCACCTTCGTCCTGATGGGCACGACGTCGCTGCTCACCTTCGCGGTGGACTGGACGCAGGTGCCGGGCGGGCCGGCGCTGCAGTTCGCCTGCGTGGCCGCGTTCTCGCTCATCGGGGCGGTGATCCCGGCGACGCTGACCCGGATGGCGGTGGACCTGGCCCCGCCCGGCGGCTCGGCCCCGGCGGCGATGGGGCTGATGCAGCAGATCTTCAACGTGGGCAACTTCACCGGGCCGGCCATCGTGGCCTGGCTGGCCACCGTCACCGGCGGCTGGCACGCCACCTGGTGGATGACCTGCAGCTTCGCCGCACTGGGCATCGGGCTGAGCCTGTACCTGAGCGAGAAGCGGCTGGGGCTCAGTTTCGGGCACCGGTGACCCGGTGCCCGGGGATGCGAGGGCGGCGCGCCGGGCGGCGGTTAAGCAGAAATGCCGTTTTGTGCCGAACATTTAATATGGACAACCACATCCGGGACCTGCTGGTCAGGGCGGAGGAGGAAATGATCTTCCTCGGCCCCGATCATCCCACCTACGAACTGCTGGCGGGGCTGGTCGCCGCCGTGCGGGACGCCTGGCAGGAAGGCTACGCCCGTGGCCGCCGCGGCGGTTCGAACGACAACCCCTATCGCGGCTAGGCCGTGGTTAGTCAGTGAATGCTGTCCGGGCCACCACCGACCGCCGGACCAGCCCCGACGCCTGCAGGCACCGGCCGGAAAGCTCCGGCGGGATGGGCCGGGCCTGGGCGAGCTGGTTCAGCAGGTCGGCGGCGCGCCCGGCCCAGTGGACGAAGTCACCGGCGGCCAGGCCGGTGCCGGCCAGCGCGGTCTGCAGGTTCCC
>NZ_JBHTML010000162.1:0-9033 GCF_042679445.1 Arthrobacter sp. GCM10027362 | reverse complement strand
CCGGGACCAGGATGGTCTCGATGGAAACCGGCGCGTTCTTTTCCTTGGCAACAACTGCCCGAACTTTGTGAACCATGATTCGTGTCCTTTTCTGACTCGGATGGTCCCGGCGAACCGGGTTCCCTTAAATCCGCTATCCCCCGATAGCGCTCATCGTGCGTTCCGGCTGCCGAAAGTTCGGAGCGTCCAGTCCCGCGTGGTCCATGCCGTGGGCCTTCGGCTTGGCCCACATGGCCTCCTGCCACCGGCGGGCGATGGCGTCGTCGCCGGCGCCCGCCCGCAGCAGCTCCCGCAGGTCGGTTTCCTCGTGCGAGAACAGGCAGCTGCGCACCCTGCCCTCGGCCGTGATCCGGGTGCGGCGGCAGTCGCCGCAGAAGGGTTCCGTGACGGAGGCAATGATGCCGACTGTGCCCGCGGCGGTGTCTTCCGGCACTCTGCCGGCCAGCCGGCGCCGTACCTCCCAACGCTCGGCGGGGGCACCATCCCGGCTCCGGGGATCGGGGGACAGGGCAAAGTCCGCCTCCAGCAACCGGCGGATCTGGGTGGCAGTCACCATCCCCTGGCGTGTCCAGCCATGGTCCGCATCCAGCGGCATCTGCTCGATGAAGCGAAGTTCGAAGCCGCGGCGCAGGGCCCAGTCCAGCAGGTAGGGGGCTTCGTGGTCGTTTATGCCGCGCATCAGGACTGCGTTGAGCTTGATGGGTCCCAGTCCAGCCTGGTCTGCCGCCTCGAGACCGGCCAGCACGCGGTCCAGGAACGGCCGGCGGGTCAGCCGGGCGAAGGTCCCGGGGTGCAGGGTGTCCAGGGAAACGTTGATCCGTGTCAGCCCTGCGGCCTTGAGGTCCTTCGCCTTCCGGTCCAGGCCCACGGCGTTGGTGGTCAGGGACACCGGCAGGTGCGGATGCCGAAGACGGACTGCCGCCACGATGTCCACCAAGTCAGCGCGCACCAGGGGTTCGCCGCCGGTCAACCGCAGCTCGCGGATGCCCAGCCGGTCCACGCCGATGTCCACGAGCCGGACGATCTCTGCGGCCGACAGCAGCTGCTGCCGGCCCAGCCAGTCCAGCCCCTCCGCGGGCATGCAGTAGGTGCACCGCAGATTGCACTTATCCGTCAGGGACAGCCGCAGGTCCGTAGCTACCCGTCCGTAGCGGTCCCCGAGTCCACGGAGCGGGCCGGGTACAGGAAGGGACACCGGAACGGAGGCAGGACGGGGCATCGGGCCGGGGGGCGGCTCCTCGGAGCGCGGCCTGGGCAGCCCCAGTGAAATTTTCACGCGTTCACGTCCATACTGCTGCGGCACCGGCCGTGCAGCTTCCCGCATGCCGGGCCGAAGCCTGTGCCGGCGGCCTGGAACTTATTGGCACGCTCAAGGGACGAGCACCGGTTTCGAAAGAACATATGTGATCCTCTGCGGTTGCCCGGCCTGCTTGAGGCGCTCAAGCAGGCCGGGCAACCGGTCAGCAGTTGTATGGGCTACTGCCTCGCCGCGCTCTACGGTTCGACGATCCGGGCCCGTTCCTCGAGCGGGGGCGTATCTGCCGTGAGGCCCAGCAGGTCCTCGCCGGAGCGCTGCACGTCGCCCACCTTGCTGTCTACCCAGTCATGGAAGACGCCGATGTGGTGCTCGCTGGGAACCAGCACGCCGCCGTGGGAGTAGACCTTCGAGGCCATGGCCGGCTGGCAGCGTTCGCAGGCGTCGAAGTCCTGCATGTTCACCCGGTGGAACAGCTCCACCGACGCGGTGACGTCCTTGCCGGACTCGACCACGCTGGGCAGGTAGAGCCAGTCGCACTCGACGATGGTGTGGTCCGCGGCCAACGGGAACATCCGGTGGATGATCACATGGTCAGGCACCAGGTTCACGAAGACGGTGGGCTTGATGGTGATCGCGTAGTAGCGCCGGTCCTGGTCCTCGCTCACACCGGGGATCACGTCCAGGCCCTCGGAGCCATCGACCGTGAAGCCCTTGATGTCCTCACCGAATTCGGCGCCGTGGCCCACGAAGTACTGGGCGGCCAGGCCGTCGGCGAACTCCGGCAGCACCTCGGTCAGCTCCGGGTGGATGGTCGCGCAGTGGTAGCACTCCATGAAGTTCTCGATGATGAGCTTCCAGTTGGCCTTCACGTCGTACTTGATCCGCCGGCCGACCTTCAGGTTCGCCACGTCGTAGCCGTCGATGGCTTCCAGGTCACCCAGGCGCTCCTCGATGGCGCCCATGACGTCTTCCTCGAACGACGGCGGCTCCTCCGCCAGGCAGACCCAGACATAGCCCAGGTACTCGCGGATGTGCACCTTGGCCAGGCCGTATTCGTTCCGGTCGATGTCGGGCATCTTGGTCAGGTTCGGCGCGGCAATGAGCTTGCCCTCGAAGTCGTAGGTCCAGGCGTGGTACGGGCACTGGAAGGAACGGGCGGCTTCGCCGGATTCCTCCATGCACAGCTTGACGCCGCGGTGCCGGCAGATGTTGTAGAACGCCCGGATTTCGCCCTTGCGCGTGCGGTTGATCAGCACCGACTCGCGGCCGATCTGGACAGTCTTCCAGGCGCCGGCCTTGTCCAGGTCGGACGAGCGGATGGCGCAGAACCACATCTGCTCGAAGATCCGTTCCTGCTCGGCCCGGAAGATGGCGGCGTCGGTGTAGGTGTGGCCGGGCAGGGTGGCGATCAGGCTCTCGGAAATGGTTTTTTCGACGGTCATGCTGTGTTCCTCCGCTGGAAACAAGTTAATGGTGAGTGGGGTAACGGTGGTTGGGGCAGCGGCTCAGGCCGGCACCGCCACGGCGGCGGCAGCTGCGGTGTTCAGGGTGCGGCGCCATTTGGTGAACAGCCGCGGCTGGTTCATGCCCAGCACGGCCACCGGCTCCCCGTCGCGGTAGTAGAGGGCCAAGGCGTTGTGCTCCTGCGGGTCGCCGGCCTCGATGGCCACGCGGTCGGCCTGCGCGGCGTTGCCGGCGAACTGCAGTTTCACCCCGTACTGGTCGGACCAGAAGTACGGCACCTTCGCGTGCTGGGGCGCCGGCTGGTCCAGCAAGGCGGCCACCGCAGCCTCCGGATGCTCCACCGCGGTGGTCCAGTGCTCCACGCGGCGGTGTGCCCCGAGCCGGCCGTCGAACCAGGCCGCGCAGTCGCCCACGGCGACAATCCCGGGCAGGTTCGTCCGGCCGGAGGCATCGCAGACGACGCCATTGCCGGTTTCCACCCCGGAGCCGGCCAACCAACCGATGTTCGGGACGGCGCCGATGCCCACCAGCACCAGGTCGGCCGGCACGTACCGGCCGTCGGTCAGCCGCAGGCCGGTGACAACGCCTTCACAGCTGTGGAAGATGTCCACGCCGGTGCCACAGATCAGCTCGACACCATTGAGTTCATGGAGCCGTCCGACGACGGTGCCCATTTCGGTGCCCAGCGGCCCGCTGAGCGGAACCGGCTGGGACTCGATGACGGTGACCTCCAGCCCCAGGGCCTTGGCCGTGGAGGCCGCCTCGGCACCGATGAAGCCAGCCCCCACCACAACCAGCCGGCGCCCCGGCTGCAGCTCCGCGGACAGCGCCCGGGCGTCCGCCAGGGTGCGCAGGCTGAAGACATTGGCCAGGCCGGCCAGTTCCGGCAGAGTCCGGGCGGAGGCGCCGGTGGCCAGGACGATGCCGTCCGCCGCCACGCTCCCGCCATCGGCCAAGGTGATGGTGCGGGCTTCGCCGTCCAACCGGACCGCCCGGCTGCCCAGCAGCCACTGGGCCTGCAGGTCCTCCCCGGCGGCCTCCAGGGCCAGGTCCTCGCCCGTAATCTTGCCGAGCAGATAGTCCTTGGACAGCGGGGGCCGGTCGTAGGGCCGCTCGTTCTCGTCCCCGATGATGACCAGATTCCCGTCGAAGCCCTGCGCACGCGCCGCCCGCGCAGCCGAAAGGCCGGCGAGGGACGCTCCCACGATTGCCAGTGACCGCATGAGCACCTCCTTCTCGAATTGCGTCTTACGAAACTCAACGCGCTATGTGAAACAGCGTGACGGCAATCACAGCTGCTGTCAAGAGCTTGAAGAACTTTAACCACTTTCCGGGAAACCCTTGACAATCGCATGTGATGACCGTCACTCTGTTGCCTATTGCGATCCATGTTGATCGATACGGAACAACTGCCTCCCGGGTTCCGGGAGGCACCGGGAAAGGGGTCCATCCCATGCATAAGGCCTGCCCACTGAACCAACTGGCGCCCGGTGACGCCCTGCGGCTCGATACGAAACCACCGATCGCCGTGTTCCACACCGAGGACGGAGAACTGTTCGCCATCGACGACACCTGCACCCACCAGGACGCCTCCCTGGCCGACGGCTGGGTCGAAGGCTGCGAAGTCGAGTGCCCGCTGCACGCCTCCAAGTTCAACCTGCGCACCGGCGAGGTCGATGCTCCGCCGGCGAAGCTGCCGGTGCGCGTGCACGAGGTGAAGGTCGTTGACGGCGACATCATGGTCATCGAGTCCGACGAGGCGCCCAACCTGCCGCCGGGGCTGACCGTTGACGGCCACGCCTAAGCCCTCCTCCGCCGACGCAAAGGAACCGTTCATGGCAATCAACAGTGACGTCACGGTCGACGAAAGCAACGAACTTCCCCTTACCCCGGACGCGGAACAGCAGCAGGTTCCGGTCGAAGAGGACCGGGAGATCCTGGAGGCCCTGCGCGAGAGCGAGACCGAGCAGGCCGCGGCACGCCGCCGGCTGTTCGGCAGGGAGGGCCTGGACAAGGTCACCTTCGGCGTGGCGGGCCTGCTGACCCTCGCCTTTGTCATCTGGGGATTTACCGGCAGGGAAAACCTCGCGGCCACCTCGCAGGTGGTCCTGGACTGGGTCATGCAAAATACCGGCTGGCTGTTCGTCGCGCTGGCTTCACTGTTCGTGGTCTACGTGCTGTGGCTGGCCCTGAGCCGTTTCGGGAATATCCCGCTGGGCAAGGACGGCGAAAAGCCCGAGTACTCCATGGTCTCCTGGATCTCGATGATGTTTGCCGCGGGCATGGGTATCGGCCTGATGTTCTACGGGGTGGCGGAACCGCTCTACCACTACATCTCCCCGCCGCCGGGCTCCGTCAACGGCCAGACGCCCGCTGCCATCCAGACGGCCATGGCGACCTCCATCTTCCACTGGACCCTGCACCCGTGGGCCATGTATGCGGTGGTGGGCGTTGCCATGGCCTACGGAACCTACCGGCTGGGCCGTAAGCAGCTCATCTCCACCGCCTTCACGTCCCTGTTCGGAATCCGGAGGGTGGAAGGCCCGGTCGGCAAGATCATCAACATGCTGGCCATCTTCGCCACGCTCTTCGGCACGGCCGCATCCCTGGGCCTCGGAGCCCTGCAGATCGGCAGTGGCATGGCCTCCAACGGCTGGATCGGTGGCCAGCTGGCCACCCCGGTGCTGGTCGTCATCGTTGCAGTGCTCACCGCCTGCTTCATCGCCTCCGCAGTCTCGGGCATCAGCCGCGGCATCCAGTGGCTCTCCAACATCAACATGGTCCTGGCCGTAGTCCTTGCCCTCATTGTCTTCGTGGCCGGGCCCACGCTCTTCATCCTGAACCTGATTCCGGCGGCGGTCGGCGACTACGCAAGGGACCTGGCCGAGATGGCTTCCCGGACCGAGGCCGTGGGTGACGACGCGCTGCGCCAGTGGATGTCCAGCTGGACCATCTTCTACTGGGCCTGGTGGGTTTCCTGGACGCCCTTCGTGGGCCTGTTCATCGCCCGCATCAGCCGCGGGCGCACCATCCGCCAGTTCGTCACGGGTGTGCTGCTGGTGCCCAGCATCGTCAGCGTGATCTGGTTCGGCGTCTTCGGCGGCGCCGCCATCCATATCCAGTCTGCGGCCGACGCCACTCCTGCCGCCGGCGACGGGCTGGCCGCCATCGTGGACGGCAAGCCCACCATTTCCTTCGACGGCGCGCTCTTTGACCTGCTGCACCACCTGCCGCTGCCCAACGCCATCGCCGGCGCAGTCTCCATCCTCGCCATGGTCCTGGTGGCCATCTTCTTCGTCACGGGTGCCGACGCGGCCTCGATCGTGATGGGATCGCTCAGTTCCAACGGCACCGAGGAACCGCGCCGGGGCGTGGTCATTTTCTGGGGTGCCCTCACCGGCGCCGTCGCCGCGGTGATGCTGCTGGCCGGCGGCGACCAGCCTGCCGAAGCCCTCAGCGGGCTGCAGCGGATCACCATCGTCTCGGCGCTGCCGTTCGTGCTGGTGATGTTCCTGATGTGCCTGGCCCTGGTGAAAGACCTGCGCCGTGATCCGCTCGCCCTGCGCAAGAGACTGGCCGACTCGGTGGTGGAACGGGCCATCCGTGCCGGCGTGGACCAGCACCGCGGCGTCAAGTTCGACCTGGTCACCAAGCACGAATGCGACGGCGGGTGCCCGGACTCCGGTCGCTGCCCCGCCAGCACCAACTAATGCCCACCGGACGCCTGCCGTCCGCTTCCGCTACCGCCCAAAACGTTACTTAGGAGAACACCCATGACCTCACCCAGGGTAGTCATCATCGGAGCCGGCATCGTCGGCGCGAACCTGGCGGACGAGCTGGCCACCCGCGGCTGGACCAACATCACCGTGATCGAGCAGGGTCCGCTGCAGCTGGCCGGCGGCTCCACCTCGCACGCCCCGGGCCTGGTCTTCCAGACCAATGCCTCCAAGACGCTCACGGAGTTCGCCGGCTACACCGTGCAGAAGCTGCTGTCCCTGGGCGCCGACGGCGTCTCGTGCTTCAACCAGGTCGGCGGGCTGGAAGTCGCCACCACCGAGGCCCGGCTCGAGGACCTCAAGCGCAAGCTCGGCTGGGCCGCCTCCTGGGGGGTCGAGGGCCGGCTGATCGACCCGGACGAATGCGAAAAGCACTATCCCCTGCTGGCCCGCGACAGGGTCCTCGGCGGCCTGCTGGTCGCCACCGACGGGCTCGCCTCGGCCGCCCGCGCCGTGCAGCTGCTGATCTCCCGCGCAAGCGAGGCCGGGGTGAAGTTCATCGGCTCCACCCCGGTGACCGGCATCGAGCAGGCGGCGGGCAAGGTCACCGGCGTGCGCACGCCCGACGGCGTGGTGCCGGCGGACATCGTGGTCTCCTGCGCCGGGTTCTGGGGGCCGAAGATCGGCCAGATGGCGGGCGTGGCGGTGCCGCTGCTGCCGCTGGCGCACCAGTACGCGAAGACCAC
The DNA here is from genome assembly GCF_042679445.1 of Arthrobacter sp. GCM10027362. Lineage (NCBI taxonomy): Bacteria > Bacillati > Actinomycetota > Actinomycetes > Micrococcales > Micrococcaceae > Arthrobacter > Arthrobacter sp. GCM10027362. The sequence goes on along the minus strand of NZ_JBHTML010000162.1, from coordinate 1,849 downwards.
CGCGGTCCCCGAGCTGGCCGGACGCAACGAACTGCCCAACGGCGCCCGGCTGCCCATCCTGCGCCACCAGGACAAGGACCTGTACTACCGTGAGCACGGGGACCGGATCGGCATCGGCTCCTACGCCCACCGTCCGATGCCGGCCAACCTGGACGAGCTGCCGCAGGTGGGGCCGGAGCAGATGTCCGAACACCGGATGCCCTCCCGGCTGGAGTTCACAGCCGAGGACTTCCTGCCCTCCTGGGAGGACAGCCGCGAGCTGCTGCCGGCGCTGCGCACCGCCGAGATCGCCGAGGGCTTCAACGGCATCTTCTCCTTCACCTCCGACGGCGGCCCGCTGATCGGCAGCACCCCGGAGCTGGAGGGGTTCTACCTGGCCGAGGCCGTCTGGGTCACCCATTCGGCCGGCGTCGCCAAGGCCGTCGCCGAGCTGCTGGTCGAGGGACAGTCCCGCACCGACCTGCACGACTGCGACATCAACCGCTTCGAGGAAGTCCAGACCGGCGCCGACTACGTCAGCGAGACCTCGCAGCAGAACTTCGTGGAGATCTACGACGTGCTCCACCCGCTGCAGCCGCGGCTGTCCCCGCGCAACCTGCGCGTGAGCCCGTTCCACGCCCGCCAGCAGGAACTCGGCGCCTTCTTCCTGGAAGCCGGCGGCTGGGAGCGGCCGCACTGGTTCGAGGCGAACAAGGGCCTGCTCAACGAGCTGCCGGCCGAGTGGCAGGCACCGGACCGCGATGCCTGGGCCGGGATGTTCCACTCCCCGATCAGCGCTGCCGAGGCCTGGAAGACGCGCACCGCCGTCGCCCTCTACGACATGACGCCGCTGAAGCGCCTGGAGGTCGCCGGACCGGGCGCCCTGGCGCTGCTGCAGCGGCTGAGCACCGGCAACATCGACAAGAAGCCCGGTGCGGTCACCTACTGCCTGCTGCTGGCCGGTGACGGCGGCGTCCGCAGCGACGTCACGGTCGCCCGGCTCGGGCAGGAGCAATTCCAGGTCGGCGTCAACGGCAACATGGACCTGGCCTACCTGCAGACCGAGGCCCGGGAACAGTCCGCCGCGGATCCGGCGCAGTGGGTGCACGTCCGGGACATCACCGGCGCCACCTGCTGCATCGGGCTGTGGGGACCACTGGCGCGCGAGGTGGTGGCCAAGGTCAGTTCGGATGACTTCAGCAATGACGGGCTGCGCTACTTCCGGGCCAAGCAGGTGCACATCGGCGGCATCCCGGTCACCGCGATGCGGCTCTCCTACGTGGGCGAACTGGGCTGGGAGCTCTACACCTCCGCCGAGCACGGGCTCAAGCTCTGGGACACGCTCTCCGAGGCCGGTGCCGAGCACGGCATCATCGCCGCCGGGCGCGGGGCCTTCAACAGCCTGCGGCTGGAAAAGGGCTACCGGCTCTGGGGCACCGACGTCACCGCCGAACACGGCCCGGACGAGGCCGGGCTGGGCTTCGCGGTGCGCCGGGACTTCCAGGACTTCATCGGAGCCGCCGCCCTGGCCGTGCGCCGGACCCAGGCCCCGGGCCGGCGGCTGCGCTGCCTGACCATCGACGACGGCACCTCCGTAGTGCTGGGCAAGGAGCCGGTGTACGTGGACGGTGAGGCCGCCGGGTACGTCACCAGTGCCGCCTACGGCTACACCGTGCGCCGGCCCATCGCCTACGCCTGGCTGCCGGCCGGCGTGCAGGAAGGCGACAACGTGGCCATCGAATACTTCGGGCGCCGGATTCCGGCCACCGTCGCGGCCGAACCCCTGTTCGATCCGCAGATGGAACGGCTGCGCGGCTGAGCACGCAGGATGCAAAAGGGCGGTGCCCCTCCGAACGGAGGGGCACCGCCC
>NZ_JBHTML010000161.1:0-9095 GCF_042679445.1 Arthrobacter sp. GCM10027362 | reverse complement strand
GGAACCGTGCTGCCGGTGGCTGCCGCCCCGCCCGGCGCCGTCGTCGGCTTCCCCGAGCCGCCGGCCGCGGAGCCCGCCGAGGTGACCGAACTGCGGTTCGTCCCGGGACCGCGCGCCGAATGGTTTACCGAGGCGGCCCTCGCCGAATTCGGCAGGCAGCTGTGGACCGTCACGCCGCAGTCCAACCGGATCGGCCTGCGGTTGGACGGAACCCCCCTGACCCGCGCCCGGACCGGGGAGCTGAACAGCGAGGGCACTGTCACCGGCGCCATCCAGGTCCCGCCCTCGGGCCTGCCCATCCTTTTCCTGGCAGACCATCCGGTCACCGGCGGCTATCCGGTGGCCGGGGTGGTGCTCTCGGCGGACTTGGACAAGGCGGCCCAACTGGCCCCCGGCGCCATGATCCGGTTCGTCCCCTGCCCCGATGCCGCCCCTGTTCCACCGCAGTAATTGCGGACCCAGAAGAAACCTAAGGAACCATGCAGAAAGTCCTCATTGCCAACCGCGGCGAGATTGCCGTGCGGATCGCCCGCGGCTGCGACGACGCCGGGCTGGAATCCGTGGCCGTCTACGCCGACGTCGACGCCGATGCCCCGCACGTTTCAGCCGCCGGGGAGGCCTACGCCCTGACAGGCAACAGCCCGGCCGACACCTACCTTAACGCTGCCAAGCTGCTGGACATCGCGCGGCGCTCCGGGGCCGATGCGATCCATCCCGGCTACGGCTTCCTGTCCGAAAACGCCGATTTCGCCCAGGCCGTACTCGATGCGGGCCTGACCTGGGTCGGGCCGTCCCCGGCAGCCATCCGGCTGCTGGGCAACAAGGTCACGGCCCGCGGGATCGCCGTCGCGGCCGGAGCCCCGCTGGTGGCCGGCAGCGACGGACCGGTGGCCTCCGCGGCCGAGATCCGGGCCTTCGCCGAACAGCACGGACTGCCGGTAGCCATCAAGGCCGCGTTCGGCGGCGGCGGGCGGGGACTGAAGGTGGTCCGGGAGCTGGACGCCATCGAGGAGGCCTTCGACTCGGCGGTGCGCGAGTCCAGGACGGCCTTCGGCCGGGACGAATGCTTCGTGGAACGCTTCCTGGACCGGCCCCGGCACGTGGAGGCCCAGATCCTTGCCGACTCCTACGGCAATGTCATTGTGGTCGGCACCCGGGACTGTTCGCTGCAGCGCCGCCACCAGAAGCTCGTCGAGGAAGCCCCCGCGCCGTTCCTGACCCAGGAGCAGCGCCGGCAGATCCACGCCTCGGCCAAGGCCATCTGCCGCGAGGCCGGTTACACCGGCGCCGGAACGGTGGAATACCTGGTGGCCGCGGACGGGACCGTATCGTTCCTGGAGGTCAACACCCGCCTGCAGGTGGAGCATCCCATCACCGAGGAAACCTCCGGCATCGACCTGGTGCAGGCCCAGCTGGCCATTGCCGCCGGGGAACCACTCGCGCTGACCGGGGATCCCGAACCGCACGGGCATTCATTCGAATTCCGGATCAATGCCGAGGACCCGGCCCGCGGGTTCCTGCCCTCCCCCGGCACCATCGGCCGCTTTGCCGTGCCCACCGGTCCCGGCATCCGGGTGGACACCGGCGTCCGCGCCGGCAGCATGGTGCCCGGCCAGTTCGATTCCCTGCTGGCCAAGCTCGTCGTCACCGGCGCGGACCGGCCGCAGGCCCTGCGCCGGGCCCGGCGGGCGCTCGCCGAGTTCGAGATCACCGGTGTAGCTACCGTACTGCCGTTCCACCGCGCCGTCGTCGACGATCCGGCCTTCGCCGGCACCGCGGGCCTTGGGGTGTACACGGGATGGATCGAGGCCGAGTTCACCGGCACGCTGACGGACAGTCCCGAGTTCTCCGCTGTGGCGCCGGAAGGCCGGCGCCGCACCATCACCGTTGAGGTGGACGGCCGCCGGCTGGCCGTCGGCCTGCCGGCGGAGCTGCTCGCCGCTTTGGCCTCCAATTCCCCGGCGGCCGAACCCGGCCCGTCTGATGCTGCGCCGAAAGAAAGCGGCGATCCCGGCGGACTGGCCTCCACCATGGCCGGGTCGGTGGTCAAGTGGCTGGTTGAACCGGGCCAGGCGGTCGAGAAAGGCGATCCCGTGCTGGTGCTCGAAGCCATGAAGATGGAAACCACTGTGATGGCGCATCGTGCCGGAATCCTTGGCGAACATTTGGTCGGCCGTGGAGCGCTCGTGGCAGTCGGCACACTCTTGACGTTGATCAATACGGCAGGCTGAAACCGGTTGCGCGGCCGCGGCCGGCACGCCAGACTGTCCGGTGAGGACCGTCCACCGCCATAGCATGTCCTCGTTCGGCGGATCACGCGGTTCCACAGCAGGCCAGGTTGCGGAAATGCCTGACCCGATACCTGCAGACAGGCTCGCGAAAGGACCCGGGCATGGATGAAACCAATCCGCTGGAAGACTCGGCGGAACGTCCCAATACGCAGCGCCAGCTGGCCATCTTCGAAGTCGCCCGGCGCGCCCGCGGCAGGACGATGCCCGAAATCAAGCGGATGCTGCTCAAGGCCTTCTCCCGGCGCCGGCTGCCCGGCCCGCAGGAAACCTGGCTGGATGCCGTGGCGTCGGAAGCTTCCTACGGCCAGCCGTACATTGTGGACCTGCCCGCCGCCGAGGCCGCGGCCCGGTCCCTGGAGGATCCCGGTCCGCAGCCCGGCGGAACCACCGGCACCGGCCGTCCCCGTGCCCGGCGGCGCGCCGCCCCGGACCGGAACGAAGGCCTTGCCGCGGTCCGTGCGATCGTGGCCGGGGCCATTGCGCTGACCGCGGCCGCGGCGGTGGTGATGATCATCCGTGCGGGCCGGCGGCCAGGCCCATGAACATGGTGCGGTGCAGGATGTCCACGTGCCGGCGGGACACCTCCACCGCCGCGGTCACATTCCCGGCCTGCAGCGCTGCCACCAGCGCAATATGGTCCCGGTTGGACTTGCGCAGCAGCCCGATCGGATACGGGATGAAGTACGCGTAGAGCTCGGCCAGGGTCTCGTTGTAGGCCTCCAGGGCGCTGCCCAGCCCGGAGGCGGCGGCGACCAGCCGGTGGAACCGCTCGTCGGCCTGGTGGTAGTCGGACCAGTTGGCCGCGGCGGCCATCTCGGCGGTGAGCCGTTCGAGCTCCTCCAGCTGTTCGGCGGTCGCGTTGACCGCGGCGTAATGCGTGACCGCGCATTCGAACAGCAGCCGGCGGTCCACCAGCCGGTGCACCTGCTGCGATTCCGCCGGCGAGGCGGTGAGTTCCCGGAGCACCTCCCGGGGCGGCTCGTCCGCCACGAAGGTCCCGCCGCCGCGGCCGCGCCGTCGCACCACCACCCCCTGCTCGGCCAGGCTGGCCAGCGCGCGCCGGGCGGTGATCGGGCTGACGGACAGCCCCAGGGCAACTTCCTGCTGGTCCGGCAGCCGCTCCCCCGGCTTGAGCAGCCCCAGCGAAATGGCCATGCCGATGCGCAGCCGCACGGCGTCGATGGCGCTGCGGCGGTCGAAGCCGGACAGTGCCGCGGCGCCGATGGCCGAGGGCGCGGCGCTGTCGGCGAGGTCAGAGGTCATACCCGCCACTTTACGGGCCACGGGAACCCCCTTCCATAATTGGTTCATTATGATCTAATATGGCACAGGCCACATCCCACCGTCCGAAGAAAAGCTTGGAGAGATCCCGTGCACCGCATCCTTCCCCTGGTCGCCGCCCAGGCCCCGCCGCGGCTGATCGGCGAGCCGCTGGCGGCCTTCGCCGCCGAGGTCGCAGCCGCCGTCGAACAGCGGCCGGACGCCAGGCTGGTGGTCTTCCCGGAACTGCACCTGTTCGGCGACGGCAACCCGGACCGCCAGCGCACCGAGGCCCTGCAGGAGGCCGCCGAACCCCTGGACGGACCGCGGGTCAAAGGGCTGTGCGAGCTGGCCGGGGACTTAGGCCTCTGGCTCGTGCCCGGCAGCGTCTGCGAGCGCGGCCCCCAGGGCCAGCTGTTCAACACCGAACTGGTGCTCTCCCCGCAGGGCCGGCTCGCCGGCTGCTACCGCAAAATCTTCCCGTGGCGCCCGCACGAGCCCTACGACCCGGGCGACCGCTTCACCACGGTGGACCTGGAGGACATCGGCAGGGTGGGCCTGAACATCTGCTACGACGCCTGGTTCCCCGAGGTGGCCCGCCAGCTGGCCTGGATGGGTGCCGAGGTCATCCTCAACGTCGTCAAGACCACCACCCCGGACCGGCGGCAGGAACTGGTTCTGGCGAAGGCCAACGCGATCGTGAACCAGGTGTTCATGGTCAGCGTGAACTGCGCCGGCCCCACCGGGCAGGGCCGCAGCCTGATCGTGGACCCCGAGGGCAACACCATCGCCGAGGCCCCCGACGACGCGCCGGCGCTGCTGGCGGCGGAACTGGACCTGGCCGCCGTCGAACGCGTCCGCACGCACGGCACCGAAAACGTCAACCGCCCGTGGTCCCAGTTCCACGACGGCGAAACCCCCATCGATCTGCCCATCTACCAGGGCCGGATGGACCCGGCCACCTGGACCCCGCAGTCCGCGAACCCGAAGGAACCACGGTGACGACCCAACCCACCCTCACCCGCACGCTGAAGCTGCCCTCGCTGGTCCTGTTCGGGCTGGCCTACCTGACCCCGCTGATCGTGCTGGGAATCTTCGGCGTGATCGCCGAGGCCACCGGCGGCGCCTCGCCGTCGGCCTACCTGGTGGCCCTGGTCGCCATGCTGTTCACCGCGCACAGCTATGGCCGGATGGCCGTCACCTACCCGGTTGCCGGCTCCGCCTACACCTACGTGCGCCGTTCCATCGATCCGCGCGTGGGCTTCCTGGTGGGCTGGGCGATCCTGCTGGACTACCTGTTCCTGCCGATGGTGATCTGGCTGATCGGCGGTTCCTACCTCACGGCGCAGTTTCCGTCCGTGCCGATCGGGGCCTGGATCATCGGCTTCATCCTGGTCACCACGATGCTGAACATCCTGGGCATCAAGGTCGCGGACAAGGCCAACTACCTGCTGATGGCCTTCCAGCTGCTGGTGATCGTGTTCTTCGTGGCGTTGTCCATCGGGCACGTGGTCTCCGCCGCCGGGGCGGGCGGGCTGGCCAGCACGGAGCCGTTCTTCAACGACACCTCCAGCTTCGGCACCATCACCGCCGGCGCGGCCATCGCCGCGTACTCCTTCCTGGGTTTCGACGCCGTTACCACGCTGACCGAGGAGACCATCGAGCCGCGCAGGAACATGCCGCGGGCCATCATGCTCATCGCCCTGATCGGCGGCGGCATTTTCATCGCGGTCTCCTACGTGACCCAGCTGGTGCATCCGGGCGGGGTGTTCGAGGATTCTGCCTCGGCGGCCAGTGCCATTGCGCTGCAGATCGGCGGGCGGCTCTTCGGCGCCGTCTTCCTGGCCGGCCTGGTGGTGGCCCAGTTCGCCTCCGGCCTGGCCGCGCAGGCCAGCGCCTCCCGGCTGCTGTACGCGATGGGCCGGGACGCGGTGCTGCCCAAGTCCGTGTTCGGGCGACTGAACGCCAAGTTCCACACCCCGGTGGTGAACCTGGTGCTCACCGGTGCGGTGGGCCTGATCGCCCTGTTCCTGGACGTGGCCACCTCCACCTCCTTCATCAACTTCGGCGCCTTCACGGCCTTTACCCTGGTGAACGTATCCGTGATCTTCCACTTCGTGCGCGAACGCCGTGCCGGCCGGCGGCTGAACCCGGTCAGCAACGTGGCGGTGCCTGTGGTCGGTGCGGTGGTCTGCGCCTACCTGCTCTCCCGGCTGGACAGCCATGCGATCACGCTGGGCCTGTCCTGGCTGGTGCTGGGCATCGTGGTGCTGACCGTGATCACCCGGGGCTTCAAGGTGGCCCCGCCGGAGATGGCCGCCACCGAGAAGGCCGCGGTCTAGAAGGAGTCTCGCGTGCGGATTGCGCTGGGCCAGCTGGAATCGGGGACCGACATCGCGGCCAACCTCGCGGCCATGGACCGCTTCGCCGCCGACGCGTCCGGCGCCGGGGCCCGGCTCGTGGCCTTCCCGGAGTACGCCAGCTACGAGAAGAAGGTGGTGGACGCGTCCTTCCCGGCCGTGGCCGAGCCGCTGGACGGACCGGTGTGCACGGCGCTGGCCGGCATGGGCCGGCGGCACGGCATCGCGGTGGTGGCCGGCGTCGTCGAAGCCGCCGGCGAGCCCGGCCGGGCGTACAACACGCTGGTGGCGTTCGGGCCCGACGGCGGCCGGCTGGCCGCCTACCGCAAGATCCACCTGTTCGACGCGCAGGGCTTGGGGGAATCGCAGTTCATTGCCCCCTCGCCCTCGACGGCGCCGGTGGTGTTCGGGTTCGAGGGCGTGGGCTTCGGGCTGCTGACCTGCTACGACCTGCGCTTCCCCGAACTGGCCCGGGCGCTCTCCGACGCCGGGGCCGAGGTGCTGCTGGCCTGTTCCTCCTGGGTGCCGGGCGAGCACAAGCTGCGGCAGTGGCTGTCGCTGACCGCCGCCCGGGCGATCGAGAACGGCGTCTACGTGGCCGGAGTGTGCCAGGCTCCGCCCATCTCGGTCGGGCACAGCGTGCTGGTGGACCCGATGGGCGCTCCCTGCACCGAACTGGGGACGCAGCCGGCCGTGGCCGTCGTGGAGGTCTCCGCGGACGAGGTGGCCGCGGTCCGGGACCGCTTCCCGGTGCACCGGCAGCGGCGGCTGGGAGAGCGGCTGGGAGATTGGGGCGCTCCCACAGTGTCGGCTTCGCCGCCACGCCGGGACCCTCGCGCCCCACTCTAGGGGCGCTCCCACAGTGTCGGCTTCGCCGCCACGCCGGGACCCTCGCGCCCCACTCTAGGGGCGCTCCCACAGTGTCGGCTTCGCCGCCACGCCGGGACCCTCGCGCCCCACTCTAGGGGCGCTCCCCAAGGTTCGGGCCGAGGGCTCCCGCAGTGAGCTTGCGAACTGCGGGACGACCCCGACCGGCCGGCTTCGCCGCCCGCTCACGGCCTGCCCCGCACACTCCGCGCACGGGAACTCCTGGCCGTTCTCTGGCGGGACCCTCGCGCCCCACTCCAGGGGCGCCGGCTCCTTCCCGCTACGATGACGGAAGCCGCACGAGCAGGGCCGCTGCCGGGTCCTTCATTGCAGAATTGCAGAAAGGAAACGTTGATGACCGCGACACATTACGTTGAGAGGGACTATGCCGCCATGCCGTGGAAAAACGGCCGTGGAACGACGACCGAGCTGGCCCGGGATACCGCGGACCAGGATTATGGCTGGCGGCTCTCGATCGCCGACATCGCCGAAGACGGGGAATTTTCCGCCTTCACCGGAATGCAGCGGGTCATCACGGTCCTGGAGGGTGCCGGAATGCGCCTGAGCGTCGATGGAGTGCCCAGCGGGGACCTTCGACCGTTCGAGGCCTACGCTTTCGACGGCGGCAGCCGGACCAGCTGCGCCCTGCTCGACGGGCCCGTCCGTGACTTCAACCTGATTTACCGCCCGGACCGGTTCTCGGCGCGGTTCGAATGGCTGGCCTTTCCGGGATCCCGCCGGTTCATCACTACCGCAGCCACCGTGCTGGTCTATTGCTCGGGGCGCCGGGCCGTCATTGGCACGCCGGAAGGCGGCCAGGCGCAGCTGGGCAATCATGAACTGCTGCGCCTGGACAACACCTCCGGTACGGCGGACATCTCGATCCAGGCTCCGCAGGAAGGCCGCTGCGCCGTCGTCGAACTCTGGCGCTACTGAGCACCGGGGCGCTGGCCGGCCAGTGCCGGCAGGCTAGGAGGGGCCCGCGTCCTGGCTGAGGATGATCTCCAGCAGCCGGGCGACGGCAGGGCTGGCGTTGGATTCGTTCCAGGCCAGGTCCAGGTCCGCACGGTTCAGGTCCGCCAGGCCCGCCGGGCCGACGAGTTCCTCGAACACCACCCCCGGCGGGGCAAAGGCCATCGCCGAGGCGGGGACCAGCGTCACCCCCAGCCCGGCCGCGACGAAGGCGAGCAGGGCCGGCACCTGGCTGGCGAACTGGGTGACGTTCGCCCGCGCCCCGGCACTGTCGTAGAGTCGCATCACCAGGTCGTGGAAGTACCGTGCCTCGGCGGTCGAGTACATCATCAGGGGCAGCCCGTCCAGTTCCTTGAGCATGACGCCCCGTCCGGTGGCCAGGTCATGCCCGTCCGGCAGCGCGGCTACCAGCCGGTCCTCCATCAGCGGCCGGGACACCACGCCCGGGCGCGCCACGATGGGCCGCAGCAGGCCGATATCGATGCTGCCCTTGCTCAGCCCGTCCAGCTGGTCGGTCGAGACGGCCTCGCGCAGGACCAGGGACACCCCGGGCAGCTGCTCGCCGGCCAGCCGGAGGATGCCCGGCAGCGCGCTCTGCCCGGCGATGGCGGTGTAGCCGATCGTGATCGAGCCGGCGTCGCCGCTGGAGACCCGCCGGACGTCCAGTTCGGTCCGGGTGCACAGGTCCAGGATCCGGCGGGCGCTGGGCAGCAGGGTCCGCCCGGCTGCGGTCAGCTCGACCTTCCGGCTGCTGCGTTCGAAGAGCGTGGCCCCCAGTTCCCGTTCCAGCAGCTGGATCTGGCGGCTGAGCGGCGGCTGGGTCATGTTCAGGCGCGCGGCGGCCGCCCCGAAGTGCAGCTCCTCGGCCACGGCCACGAAGGACTCCAGCTGGATCAGTGAAAACATCGATTCACTCCTTGCATGATTTCGTGCACATCTTAGCTTGGACAGGCATCAATCCGGGTGCCTAGCGTGGAAACATCTCCGGCCGGACCGCGGCCGGCCCAGGAAAGGACTTGAATGCCGGCCAACGACGCAGTTCCGCAGCAGCAGCCTCTGGACCAGCAGCCGCCGGGGGCGCCGGCAGCCGCCGGCGCACCACTGAGGGTGGCGGTGACGGACCCGATCATCAGCCGGTTTGCCGGCCGGCTGACCCAGGGGCTGGAAAACCATGAGTGGCTCTTCGCGGCCGGCGCCGCCCCGGAGGACAGGCTCGCTGCCGTCGCCGGCGCCGATGTGGTGGTCTGTTCGCATCTGTCCAGGGACGAGGCCGAGGCCGCCGTCCGCGCGCGGCTGGTCCAGGTCACCGGCGCCAGCCTGGACCGGGTGGCCGTGGGCGCGCTGC
>NZ_JBHTML010000160.1:0-9131 GCF_042679445.1 Arthrobacter sp. GCM10027362 | reverse complement strand
CCCGGTGCCGCCGGCGCCCGGCCGGGCGAGGCGGTCTTCGCCCCCATCCGGGTCCGCCGGCGCGTGGTCGGCACCGTGGGGGTCTATACGGCCCATGTGGGCGCCCCGCTGGTGCGGGCGGCCAGCGAAGTGGCCGCCTGGGTGGCCACCCAGATCGAGCTGGCCGAGCTGGACTCCTCCCGGGCACAGCTGATGGAGGCCGAGGTGCGCGCCCTGCGGGCCCAGATCAGCCCGCACTTCATCTACAACTCGCTCAACGCCATCGCCTCCTACATCCTCACCGATCCGGTCCGTGCCCGCGAGCTCGTGATCGAATTCGCGGACTTCACCCGCTACTCCTTCCGCCGCCACGGGGACTTCACCACCCTGGCCGAGGAGCTGAAGTCCATTGACCGCTACCTGCTGCTCGAGCGCGCCCGGTTCGGGGACCGGCTGACGGTGAGCCTGCAGATCGGCCCGGAGGTGCTCAGTACCGTGGTTCCCTTCCTGTCCCTGCAGCCGCTGGTGGAGAACGCCGTCCGGCACGGCATCGAGGCCAAGGAAGGCGCCGGCCGGATCAACATCATTGCCCGTGACGACGGCGCCCATGCCGTCGTCACGGTGGAGGACGACGGCGTGGGCATGGAGCCGGAGCATCTGCGCGAGGTGCTTGCCGGCAACGCCGCCGGGGACCATGTGGGCCTGAGGAACGTGGACGTGCGGCTGCGCCAGGTCTACGGAGACGAGCACGGCCTGGTCATCGACACCGCTCCCGGCGCCGGCACCCTGGTCACGCTGCGGATCCCAAAGTTCCAGCCGGAACACCGGGTGGACTGAGCGTCCGGCCCGGCAGTCTGGAATTCACCGGTACCGCTAATACACTGTCAGCCATGGTCAATGTTCTCGTCGTCGATGATGAGCTTCCCGCGGTGGAGGCGCTGGCCTACCTGCTTGCGCGCGACGAGCGGATCGGCAGCATCTACAAGGCCGGCTCGGGCGCCGAGGCGCTGCGGGCCCTGGAGAGCCACGAAGTGGACGCCCTCTTCCTGGACATCCACATGCCCTCGCTCTCGGGCCTGGACATTGCCCGGGTGGTCTCGCGCTTCAGCCGGCCCCCCGCCGTAGTCTTCGTCACCGCCGACGAGGACAAGGCGGTGCAGGCCTTCGACCTGGCGGCCGTGGACTACCTGCTCAAGCCGGTGCGCGCCGAACGGCTGGCCGAATCCGTGCGCCGGATCTGCGAACTGCCCGACGACAGGGCGGACCGGGACGGCGGCGACGGCACGGCCAGGCCGGAGGTGATCAGCGTGGACCAGGGCGGCGTCACCAAGATGATCCGCCGCGACGACATCCGCTACGTGCAGGCCCAGGGCGACTATGCGCGCCTGCACACCGCCGAGTCCAGCTACCTGGTCCGGGTGCCCCTCAACGACCTGGAGCGGCAGTGGAAACAGGCCGGCTACCTGCGCATCCACCGCTCCTACCTGGTGTCCATGGACCATATCCAGCAGGTCCGCCTCGGCTCGGGCCGGGCCAGCGTGCTGGTCAACGGCGCCGAACTGCCGGTGAGCCGGCGCCACCTGCCGGCGGTGCGCGACAAGCTTGAGACCACCCGGGTCAGGCCCCGCGGATGAGCCAGGCAACGCCGCAGGGTCCCGGACCGGGGCGCGTCCGGGTGACCGGCCCGCGGACCCGGGCCATCCACTCCCCCGGGCGCTTCACCGTCTCACGCGAACTGGACGAGCACTCCGAGGTGGGCGAGCTGTTCATCCGCTCGCTGATCCGTTCCCAGCTGCGGCTGGCCCTGGTGGTGGCCGGCGGATTCGGCGCGATCGTGCTGGGCGTGCTGCTGGTGGTGGTACTGCTGCCGGGCGGCTACGGAGTGGCGCTGTGGACGGTCCCGCTGCCATGGCTGCTGCTGGGACTGGGCATCTACCCGGTGCTGCTGGCCTGCGCCGGCCTGTACAACCGGGCGGCGGCCCGGAACGAGCGCAAGTTCCGCGACCTGGTCAGCGAGTCGGACGGATGAACCCGGCCGCCGGATTCGCGGCGCTGGCCGCCGTCTGCGCCGCCACCGTGCTGATCGGCGTCTACGGCCTGCGCATCTCCCGCACCACCGGGGACTTCTATGTGGCCTCGCGGACCGTGCCCCCGTGGTGGAACGCCTCCGCGATCGGCGGCGAGTACCTCTCCGCCGCCAGCTTCCTGGGCGTGGCCGGGCTGATCCTGGTCTCCGGGCTCCAAGGGCTCTGGTTCCCGCTCGGCTACACGGCCGGCTACCTGATGCTGCTGCTCTTCGTTGCGGCGCCGCTGCGGCGCTCCGGGGCCTACACCATCCCCGACTTCGCCGCAGCCCGGCTGGACTCGCGCCCGGCCCGGCTGGTCACCAGCGCGGTGGTGGTCGTCGTCGGCTGGCTCTATATCGTGCCGCAGCTGCACGGGGCGGCCCTGACCGTGCGGATCACCACCGGGCTGCCCGCCTGGACCGGCGCCGGCGTCGTGGTGCTGGTGGTGGTCTGTTCCGTGGTCGCCGGGGGCATGCGCTCCATCACCTTCGTGCAGGCCTTCCAGTTCTGGCTCAAGCTCACGGCCCTGGCCGTGCCGCTGTTCTTCATCCTGCTGCTGCTGGGCACCGAATCCCGGCCCATCACCGGCGGCGGCGCGGTGTTCCTGCCGGAGGCAGGTTCCGGCGTCCCTGTCTACGGGACCGTTTCCCTGCTGGTTGCGCTGCTCTTCGGCACCCTGGGCCTGCCGCATGTGCTGGTGCGCTTCTACACGAACCCGAACGGCCCGGCCGCCCGCCGGACCACATTCATTGTGCTCGGGCTGTTGTCCGTGTTCTACCTGTTCCCGGTCGTGTACGGGGTGCTCGGCCGCCTGTACACGCCGGACCTGGCCGCCGCCGGGCAGGCCGATGCCGCGGTGCTGCTGCTGCCCGGCCGCCTCATCGGCGGCGCCGCCGGGGACCTGCTCACCGCGCTGGTGACCGCCGGGGCCTTCGCGGCCTTCCTTTCCACCACTTCCGGGCTGGTAGTCTCGCTCGCCGGCGTGATCAGCCAGGACCTGTTCCGCGGCAGCGTCAAGGGCTTCCGCCGGGCGGCCGTCCTCTCGGCGCTGGTGCCGCTGGCAGTGGCGCTGTCCACCGATTCGCTGGCCCTGGCCGGCAGCGTGGGAACGGTCTTCGCGTTCACCGCCTCCACGATCTGCCCGCTGCTGCTGCTGGGCATCTGGTGGCGGGGGCTGACCGACGCCGGGGCGATCGCCGGGATGCTCGCCGGGGCGGTCCTGAGCGGCGGGGCCGTCCTGCTGGCGGCCGCCTTCGGACCGGCACTGGGTCCGATCCGCCAGCTGCTGGAGCAGCCGGCGGCGTGGAGCGTGCCGGCGGCCTTCGTGGTTACGATCGGCGTCTCGCGGGCGACGCCGTCCCGGCGGCCGGCGTCGGTGTCCCGCGTGATGGCCCGGCTCCACACCCCGGAACGGCTGTAGGGGAACTATTCGATGGTTGCCATCAGTTCCACGACGCGTTCGAGGAAGACATCCACCTGGTTTTCCTCGTAGCCCTCCTGGCCCCTGGCCTCCCGGAAGACCGCCCGCCGCACCACGTCCACGCTCAGCGGCTCATCATGTTCAAAGTAGTTGAGCAACTCGTTGCAGAGCGCATCCACATCCTGCACGTTGTAGCTGGACACATTGCGGTGGCGGGGCCGGCGGAAGCGCGCCCCGGGTTCGCGGTGCAGCCGCGCGCGCAGCACCGCCGAAAGCCTGCCGATCCGGGTCAGCCAGGCCTCCTCGCCCTCCTGCGCGATCAGGTCGTCCCGCTCGCGCTGGGCGAAGGCGTCCTCCAGCCGGTCCAGGGCGGAGTCCACTGCCCGGGGATCGTAGCCGCCTCGGGCCGGATCGAACGCCACGGTACGCACATCGTGGCTGGTCACCGGCGGCAATGCCGAGTCCCAGCCGTCATAGTACTCGCGCGCCCGGTCCAGGAACTTGTCCACCTGGCGCATGTTGTAGCCATGCTCGCGCCGGCTCACACGGTCAAAGGGGACGCTCCCCCTGCCGGCCTGGTGGGTGGGATGTGCCATTGCTTCTGCAGGTTCCTTCTTGCTCGGATATCGGTTGAATGGTTTAAATTCTGCCGTCCGGGGCCCGGGCGCCCGGGACGCGGACGGATCAGCCTGCCCCGGGGGCCAGCAGCACCGCCAGCAGGTAGCCCACCGGCGCGGCGAAGGTGATCGAGTCCAGCCGGTCCATGATGCCGCCGTGCCCGGGCAGCAGGTTGCTCATGTCCTTGATGCCCAACTCCCGCTTGACCATGGATTCGGCCAGGTCCCCGGCCGTGGAGGCGGCAACCGTGGCAATGGCCAGCACGAGGCCGAACCACCACTGCAGGTGCAGGATCAGCACCGAGCACAGGACACCGACCACGACGGCGCCGCCGACGGAGCCGGCAAAGCCCTCCCAGGATTTCTTCGGGCTGATCTTCGGGGCCATGGGATGCTTGCCGAAGAGCACCCCGACCAGGTACCCGAAGGTATCGTTCGCCACCACCAGCAGCAGCATCGTCGCGACCTTGAACGCGCCGTTGGGTTCATCCAGCAGCAGCAGGGCGAAGCTGATGAACAGCGGCACCCAGGCCAGGATGAACACCCCGCTCATCGCGTTCCGCGCGGCGTCTTTGGCGGTTTCCAGGCAGACAAAGACCAGGACGGCCAAAGCCGAGGCCACCAGCGCGAAGGACAGCGCCTCCGGTCCGCCGTAGAAGGCTGCGAACGGCATGGCCGCCGCCCCGGCGTACAGCGGGGGCAGCGGGACATGGATCTGCTTGACCGTCAGCGCCCGGGAAACCTCGCGGGTGCCGAGCACCGCGAAGGCGGCCACCAGCACCACGAAGGCGGAGGGCATGAAGAAGAGGCCGACCAGGACGATGGCCAGCAGGGCCACGCCCACCCCGATGGCCGCCGGCAGGTTGCGCCCGGCCCGGGACGGCTTCCGGGCCCGCTGCCGGCTCCGGCGGCCCGCCGGGGGCAGGGCACCGGGAGCGGCACCATCAGCGCGCCGTTCGCCAGCCCGTGTTGAAGGCGGGTCCTCGCTCATCAGACTTCGAGGAGCTCCGCTTCCTTACGCTTGAGCAGCTCGTCGACATTGTCGGTGTGGGCCTTGGTGCGGGCGTCCAGCTCCCTTTCGGCACGGGCGCCCTCATCCTCGCCGACTTCGCCGTCCTTGACCAGCTTGCCGATGGTGTCCATGGCCTTGCGGCGAATGTTGCGGATGGAGACCCTGGCATCCTCGGCCTTGCCGCGGACCACCTTCACGTACTCCTTGCGGCGTTCCTCGGTCAGCTCCGGCAGGACCACGCGGATCACGTTGCCGTCGTTGGCCGGGTTGGCCCCGATGTCGGAGTTGCGCAGCGCCTTCTCGATCTCGTTCAGCGCGGACTTGTCGTAAGGGGTGATCAGCAGGGTGCGCGCCTCCGGGTTCTGGAAGGAGGCCAGCTGCTGCAGCGGCGTCGGCGTGCCGTAGTAGTCGACGGTGACCTTGGAGAACAGGGCAGGATTGGCCCGGCCGGTCCGGATGGTGGCGAAGTCCTCCTTGGCCACTTCCACCGCCTTGTCCATCTTCTCGGCGGCCTCAAGCAAGGTTTCTTCGATCACGGTGTCTCCTTAGACGGTTCTGCACACGGTAGTGCCGGGCCAGGCAGCAGGCCGGCGGGCTCTGCTATCCATCCTAGCGGGTAGGCCAGGCCCTATCGTGTCGGCTGCGCCGCCACGCAGGGACCCGGCTGGCCTACCCTTGCCAGCCAGCCGGCCGCGGCGGGGCTCAGGCCGACACGAAGGTGCCGATCCGCTCGCCCAGGATGGCCCGGGTGACATTGCCCTCGCCCTCCATGCCGAAGACGACCATGGGGAGCTTGTTGTCCTTGCAGAGGCTGAAGGCGGTCTGGTCCATCACCCGGATGTTGCGGCGAAGTGCCTCGTCATAGGTGAGTGTGTCCAGCTTTTGGGCGTTCGGGTCCTCCTTCGGATCCGCGGTATAGACCCCGTCCACGCCGTTCTTGGCCGCCAGCACGACGTCGGCATGGACTTCCAGCGCACGCTGGGCCGCGACGGTGTCGGTGGAGAAGTACGGCAGCCCGGCGCCGGCGCCGAAGATCACCACACGGTCCTTCTCCATGTGGCGGATGGCGCGGCGCGGGATGTAGGCCTCGGCCACCTGCCCCATGGTGATGGCGCTCTGCACCCGGGTGTCCACTCCTGCCTGTTCCAGGAAGTCCTGCAACGCCAGGCAGTTCATCACGGTGCCGAGCATGCCCATGTAGTCCGCGCGCGAGCGGTCCATCCCGGACTGGGACAGTTCGGCGCCGCGGAAGAAGTTGCCCCCGCCGACGACGATGGCAACCTCGACCTGGCCCACGGCGGCGGCAATCTGCTTGGCGATGCCGCGTACGGTGTCCGGATCGACGCCCAGCTTGCCGCCGCCGAAGACTTCTCCGGAGAGCTTGAGCAGGACGCGGCGGCGCCTGGCCGCAGGAACAGTGGCAGTGGTGTGGATGTTCTCGTTCTGGGCTTCCATGGTGCCTCCCGGGCGTGCATTCGGTATCAGGTCAAGAATAGATGCAGGGCAGGAAAAAGGGGCGGCCACCAACGGTGGCCACCCCCTCCTCACGAACCGTTGCCGGTTCCAGCTTCCAAGTGCGCCTTGGTCTTAGGCACCCACGCGGAAGCGCGCGAAACCGGTGGCATTGACGCCGGCGGCCTCCAGGACCTTGCCGACAGTCTGCTTCGGATCCTTGGCAAACGGCTGGTCCAGCAGCACGATCTCCTTGAAGAACCCGTTCAGGCGGCCCTCGACGATCTTCGGCAGCGCGGCCTCCGGCTTGCCCTCGGCACGGGCGGTTTCGTCAGCGATGCGGCGCTCGTTCTCGACGGTCTCGGCCGGAACTTCCTCGCGGGTCAGGTACGCCGGCGCGAAGGCGGCGGTGTGGACCGCGACGTCGTGGGCGGCCTCGAGGGCACCGTCACCCTCGCCGTCGACGGCGAACAGCACGCCGACCTGGGCCGGCAGGTCCTTGGAGGTCTTGTGCAGGTACGCGTCCACCGTCTTGCCCTCGACGCGGGCGACGCGGCGGACGACGACCTTCTCGCCCAGCACGGCGCCCTCTTCGACGACATAGTCGGCCAGCTTCTTGCCCTCGACCTCGGCGGACAGCAGGGTGTCCAGGTCGGCGGCGCCGGATTCGACCGCAACCTCGAGCACCTTGTCGGCCAAGGCGATGAACTTGTCGTTCTTGGCAACGAAGTCGGTCTCGCAGTTGACCTCGACCATGACGCCGACGGTGCCGTTGACGACCTTGGCGGCAACCAGGCCCTCGGCGGTGGAACGGCCTTCGCGCTTGGTCGCGCCCTTCAGGCCCTTGATGCGGATGAGCTCCATGGCCTTCTCGGCATCGCCGTTGGCCTCGTCGAGAGCCTTCTTCACGTCCATCATGCCGGCGCCGGTGCGCTCGCGCAGGGCCTTGATATCAGCAGCGGTGTAGTTCGCCATATTGGACTCCAGTCCTCCCGTAATAAGCAGTTAGGTGGTTCCGCCGGAACGGCTGGCCGGTTTCCGGCCAGCCGTTCCGGCAGATGCCCCGCCGCAGGACCGCCCGTGCGGTGCGTCCGCAGGGTGCGCCAAGGCGGCAGGGGAAGTATGGAATTACTTGTTGGTATCCGCTTCGTCCGCGGCCGGAGCCTCCGCGGCCGGAGCCTCGGCGGCAGGGGTCTCGGGGGCCTGGGCCTCGGCGGAACCTTCGAGCAGCTCGCGCTCCCACTCGGCCAGCGGCTCGGCCGGGGCCTCGGTGCTGCCGGCGGCGCGGTTGTTGCGGGCGATCAGGCCCTCGGCAACGGCGTCGGCGATCACACGGGTGAGCAGGTTGACGGAGCGGATCGCGTCGTCGTTGCCCGGGATCGGGAAGTCGACCTCGTCCGGATCACAGTTGGTGTCCAGGATGGCGACCACCGGGATGCCCAGCTTCTTGGCCTCGTCCACGGCGAGGTGTTCCTTCTTGGTGTCCACAACCCAGATCAGGGACGGGGTCTTGGTCAGGTTGCGGATGCCGCCCAGGGTGGTTTCCAGCTTGTTCTTCTCGCGCTGCAGGAGCAGGAGCTCCTTCTTGGTGAGGCCGGAGCTGGCAACATCCTCGAAGTTGATCTCCTCGAGTTCCTTCAGGCGCTGGATGCGCTTGGAGACGGTGGAGAAGTTGGTCAGCATGCCGCCGAGCCAGCGCTGGTTGACATAGGGCTGGCCGACGCGGGTGGCCTGCTCGGCGATGGCTTCCTGCGCCTGCTTCTTGGTGCCGACGAAGAGCACGGTGCCGCCGTGGGCGACGGTGGCCTTGACGAACTCGAACGCACGGTCGATGTAGGACAGCGACTGCTGCAGGTCGATGATGTAGATGCCGTTGCGCTCGGTGAAGATGAAACGCTTCATCTTCGGGTTCCAGCGGCGGGTCTGGTGGCCAAAGTGAACGCCGCTGTCGAGCAGCTGGCGCATGGTAACGACGGGCATGTCGTCACTCCTTCCGGCAGTGCCGGCGCAGCTTCGGCGCCGGAGGGCATCTGCCTGTAGACGGTTGATAGCGTTTCGCCCGGGCGGGCGAGGCTCCTGGTGCCTGAACGTTGCCGCTGTTGCCAGCTTCGAACATGTGCCCGGACCGGACTGGCCGGACCGCCTGGACACATACCGCCGCAGCCTGGATGGCCGCCGGAATTCAGACACGCGTAGTCAGCTTCCTGCCTCCGGTGACGCGCGGCAACAGGGCAAAAGCCGGTCGCGGACACGGGTCGGGAAGGCGCAAAACTGCTTGAACCAGTGTACTACACGGTGGCCGGGCTTCCGGCACTGTCCGCGACCGTTCCTGCACAGGCCGGCGGGGCCGCCTGAGCGTCCACAGCGGCGGCTGCCGCAGTTCCCGTCCCCGGCGGGACCGGACAGAATCGGGCCATGGGAAATCTTCGGCCGGCACCCGTGCTGAAACCTTCGCAGGACCACCGCAGGCCGCTCCGCACCGTCTTGGCGGCCGTGCTGCTGGCCTGCTGCCGGGAGCCCCGGCTGCTCCCGCCCTGGCGCCCGGCAGCTACGCGCCGCCGTGGAGCTGGCCGCTTGACCCGGCC
>NZ_JBHTML010000159.1:0-9170 GCF_042679445.1 Arthrobacter sp. GCM10027362 | reverse complement strand
GGGGCCGGCTTGCCGGGGCGGGCGGGAGGCTTTGCCGCGCCGGGCTTGGCCGGCCGCTTCAGCGGCCCGAGGACGCCGTCCTTGGCGCGCAGCGGCAGCTGGCAGCCGGCGTGTTCGCAATCGATGTCCAGCACGAACGGCGGGACGGCAGGTTCCGCGGAATCCGCGGGGGACGCCGCGGGGATCGGGTTCGGCAGCCGGATGGCCAGGTTCCCGTCCGGCCGCACCGTGTGCTCGAGCCGGCGCCGCCGGCCGGAGACCTGCAGGGCGACGCCGCGCACGGCACCGGCGCCCTTGGGCAGCTTCAGTTCCAGCACGCCGTCGTCGTACGCCGCGACCTTGGCGGCGGTGGCCCGCGGCCGCGGGCCTTGGCGGATGCTCAGGTTCCCGCTCGCCGTCGTATACGCCTCCAGGTAGGTGCGCTGTCCGGTGTCCGGGGCCAGCAGGACGACGGCGCGGGCCCTGGCGGCATCCTCGGCGCGCGGGTAGCTCGCGCGGCTGGCGGCCAGGGTGCGGGTACCGTCGGCCAGCACCAGCCGGGCATCCCAGATCACCGGGGGCTCCGGTGCCTGCGGCAGCAGTTCCGCGCCGCAGACGAACTGCCAGCGGGAGCCGCCCAGCGGTGTGCCGATGACACTCGCGGTGACGGGGGAGGAGCCGCGGCTCGTCAGCTCCAGTACCGGCGGCACCAGGGCCAGCCCGGGCAAATCGAACAGCGGCGACTCCAGCCGGTAGGTGGCGGCCAGTCCTTCCACGGTGGCAGACAGCTCTTCGTGCTCGTGGGGCAGCCGCCAGGTATTTTGGACCTGCCGCGTGCCGGCCGGGATGAGGCCGTTCAGTTCGGGGCCCAGGTCGAAGTACAGCCTGCCGCGCTCGGTGGTGTAGGCCGGGCCGTCCGCCAGCTGCCGGTTGAGTTCGGCCAGCTGTGCGCTGCTGCCCCGGCGGGCGGCGGCGAGCCGCAGCCGCGGGACGTCGGCGGCTTCGGCAAGGTCCTTGGACCGCATGTTGGGCAGCACCGCCTGCCGGATCTGGCGGAGGAAAGCTTCCTGTTCCTCGGCCGGAGCTGCCATGAACGGCGTCCCCAGGGCGGGGGCAAGCGTCCGGAAGATCACCCGGCGGAAAAAGGCGTAGCGCCGGATGCCCGGAATGGTGTTGGCCGAGATAATCTCCGCCAGCCGGGTAGTGGTCAGCAGCTTGTTCTGCAGGGTCTGATGCTGCCGGGAGATGTTGCTGCCGTCCTGCCGGCCGCGCACATAGTGATAGTCGTAGTCAGCCAGGATGCTGATCCTGCGGGCCGCAAAATAGCACTGGGAAACGAAGACCTGGTCCTCGCCCTGGACCATGTCTTCGGGAAAGGAAATCCCGAGCCGCCGGATCAGCGATGTGCGGAACAGCTTGCAGGGGCCGAGCACCTGCCAGGCGTTATCCCGCAGCAGGTCGGCGTCGTAGACGGTGGCCTCGTAGGCACCCTGGTAGACCGTTCGGTTCTCGCCGACCATGCGGCCCAGGACCACATCCGAGCCGTGCTCGCGGGCGGCGGCCACCATCCGTTCCAGCGCCTCGGGGGCGAACCAGTCATCGGAATCCAGGAAGAAGACGAATTCGCCGGTGGCCGCCGCCATGCCGCGGTTGCGGCCGACGCTGGGCCGGCCGGAATTTTCCTGCCGCAGCGCCACCAGGTTCGGGTGCTCCGCACGCAGGGACTGCAGGTAGTCCCAAGTGCCGTCGGTGGAGCCGTCGTCGACAACGATGATTTCGATGTCCGGCTGCGGCAGCGTCTGGCGGAAGAGGCTGTCCAGGCATTCCTGCAGCAGTTCGAGGCAGTTGTAGGTGGGAGTAACGATGGAAACGGTGGGCGTGCTCACTTCTTGCCTTTGGTTCATGCCGGCACGGACGCCGGGAATGCATCCTGCAGCGGCTCCAGGCTGACCACGTCGCGGGGACGCCTGGCGCTCCGGGCCAACGCGACGAAGTCAGTGGTTCGGATCTGCTCGGCGGGAACCGCTGCTTCGGAGACTTCGCCGCGCTCCAGCACGGTGAAGAAGTCCTCGAACTTGAAGCCGTCCCCGTGCAGCTGGTGGTCACCGATGCGCAGCCAGGTCCACGGCACGCCGTAGGCGTGGGCAACGATGATGCCGTGCAGGGACGTGGAGATGCAGTGGCTGGCGCTGGCGATCTGGGCCACCACGCGTTCCAGGCCATTGGCCACGTTGACCACGTGGAGGCCGGGCCCCTTGACGCCGGCGAAGTGGGACTTGTGCGCATAGTGCGGCACGATCGCGACCTTGCCGGCGCTTTTGGCCGACCGCTCCGGTTCCAGGTAGCGCGGCAGCAGCAGGGCCGGGTCGCCGTAGACCGCGGGAACATCCCAGCCGAGTTTCGTGGTGAGCTCGTGGCGGGTGAGCCTGCCGCGGACCGCGTGGATGGCTGCCGGTTTGTTCGGCCCGATCCGTGCCGCCTTCTCGTCGCCGAGGGGATTGATGATGCCGGACCCCCACAGCTGGTGCCCGGGCGCGTCCAGGTGTCCGACGACCGATCCGACGGTAAAAAGCGATGGCTGCCGGGGCTCGATCCATTTGCTGTTGATCACGGGGCGGCCGGTCATTTTCTGCACCAGCCATGGGCCGGCGGTGTCCCCGAAGTTCGGCTTGAGGTCCCACCAGTAGGTCGGTACGTGGCTGCCGGGGACCGGCCGCTGCGAAGCCGCCTCGTGCGGCAGGACCTGCAGCAGGTCCGCCAGCCAGTGCATGCGCTCGAGCGTGTCCCGGACCACTTGGGAGCGGCTGCCCCGGGCTGCCGGCCACTGCCGCAGCACATGGCGCTCGCCCTTGTCCCGGACCATCGGGGCCAAACCGATCAGCGAACTGCGCAGGACCCGGGCACTGAGCGCATCGCGCCCCACCACGGACAGCTCCACCATGCCGGCCTTCAGGCGCAGGTCGAACGCGTAGGCCAGCGGGTCCGCTTTGAACTCCAGGCATATGCAGGTCTCGGAATGCCTGTGGATCCGGGCCAGACCGGGCAACCGCGCGGCGCGCTGCCCCAGCCGGCTCTGGAGGGACCGGAGGGGATCCGGGTCTGCCAGCCGCCCGTAGGCGCGGACCAGCCGCTTCGCCTGGGTCCGCAGGACGGTGGCAGCGGTCGGAGGGCCGTTAAATTGCATGGCGGTATCGTGCTGCCTTTCGCGCGTTGCGGATGCCGGCTGCAGGCCGCGGTGACAACCACGCCGAGCAGGGTCGAGCCGGTCCTTGGTCCAGCGGCCTCCGCAGAGGCCGCCCGTACTTGCCTCCGGCGGTGCGGAGGGCCGGAGGCAAGTACCCATCATATAGTGCGCGGCGCGGGGTCCCTCCCAACTTCGGCCGTCAGAGCCGGCCGGCGGACCTTCGGGACAGCAGTCCGCTGTGCTGGAACTGCGTTCCTGCATAGAACCAGCCGGAGCCGGTGGGCTTGGTCACCACCAGGTCGTTCTTGCTGTCGCCGTCGAAGCGTCCGACGCCGAGGATCCGGTTAAAGCTGTCCCAGCCACTGGACGAGAGCCGGCGTTCGGCGGCAAACCAACCCTTGGTCGCCGAATGCTTCCGGTAGCCGGCCAGCAGCCAGAGCGAGCCGTCCTGCTTCCGGGCGACGACGTCTCCGGTGCGGTCCCCGTTGTAGTCGCCCACGGCGGTGAGCAGGCTGTAGCTGCGCCAGCCGCTGTCGGCCTGGGACTTCTTCCCGGTGCGTCCGGTTCCGGTGCCGGCATAGAGGTAGACGGCGCCGCTGCCGTTGACGGCGACCAGGTCCTGCCTGCCGTCCCCGTTGACGTCGCCGGCGCCGAGCAGGGAGGTGAACTGGTTCCAGCCGCTCCTGCCGATCTGGATCTTGGCCCTGAACACGCGTTCGCCGGCGGAGACCCTGCCGGTGCCGCGGTAGAGCCACAGCGAGCCCTTCTGCCCGCGGGCCAGGATGTCGTTGCGGCCGTCCCCGTCGTAGTCGTTGACCCCGACCAGCAGGTTGAACTGGTTCCAGCCGCTCTTGCCGATCATGGTCCGGGCACCGTAGCCGCCGCGGCCGTTGCCGGGGGCAAACCACAAGGAGCCGCTGGGCTTGCGCGCCAGCAGGTCCGGATCCCCGTCCCCGTTCAGGTCGCCGGCGGCAATGACCAGGTCATAGGTCTTCCAGACCGAGTCGCCCGCGCGGACCGGCTTGGTGGCGAGGCCCCTGGATTCCTTCATCTGGGTGCCGGCGAAGAACCCGAGCCCGCGGTCCGGCAGCGTCACGAGCACATCCGCCTTCCGGTCCCGGTTGTTGTCGCCGAGGCCGAGGATCTGGGTGAACTGGTTCCAGCCCTCGGGGGCAACCTGTTTCGAGGCCGTGAAGGCACCGTTCAGGCTGGACTTGCCGGTTCCGGGGAACACCCAGAGGGAGCCGTCCGGCCTGCGGCCCAGGAGGTCGGCCTTGCCGTCCCCGGTGAAGTCTCCGGGGGCGGCCAGCTGGTTGTAGCCGCTCCAGTTGGAAGCGATTTTGGTCCGCGAACCGAAGGCCCCGGTGCCGCGGCCGGGAAAGACCCAGGCCGAGCCGTCCGGGAGCGTGACCACGACGTCCCGCTTGCCGTCCCCGGTCAGGTCCCCGGGCACCAGGATGGACTTGAACTGGTACCAGCCGCTGGACGCCACCTTCACCCCCTTGGCAAGGGTGCCGCCGGAGGTGCCGGCGTGGAACCACAGGGAGCCGTCGGTGTGCCGGGCCAGCAGGTCCGGGCGCTTGTCCCCGTCCAGGTCCCCGGCGCCGATCAGGGCGTTGTATTTCTGCCAGCCGCTGCCGAGCTTCCGGGGCGTGCCGAAGCCGCCCTTGCCGTTGCCCGGATACAGCCACATGGTCCCGTCCGTGCGGCGGGAGAGCAGGTCCGCATTGCCGTCCGCGGTCAGGTCTCCGGGAGTGGCATTGCGCAGCTTGTAGTCATAGAGGCCGGCGAAGTTCTTCAGGGCGGTCCAGCTGCCGCGCCAGACATTGGAGTCGCCCACGAACGGGCCGGAGGAGCTGTACTGCCAGATGTCGTAGGACGTCCAGCCTGCCGGCAACCATGGGGTTCCCTGGGTGTAATGGGCCACGTGCAGGGGGTGGTTCTTGAAGGCGGTGCTGTTGCCGGTGCAATGGTTCCACCAGTCCGCCGTGGTGTAGATTGCCGGGACACGCCCGGTGCGGGCCTTGATGGTGTCGGAGAATTCCTTGATCCAGGCCACCATCTGCCGCGGGCTCATGTTGTAGCAGGTGTTGCCCAGCTCCGGATACGGGTTGTACTCGATGTCCAGCAGCGGCGGCAGCGTCCTGCCGTCGGCGGACCAGCCGCCGCCGTTGTTCACGAAGTAGTTGGCCTGTGCGTTGCCCGAGGAAACGTTGGGGATGGCGAAGTGGTACGCGCCGCGGATCATGCCCACGCGGTAGGAGCCGGTGTACTGTTCGGAGAATTCCGGGTTCTTATAGGAGAGCGCCTCGGTCGATTTCACATAGGCGAACCGGGCCCCGTAGTTCCACTCGGTGGTCCAGTTGACGTCGGGCTGATGGCTGCTGACGTCGATGCCCTGGATCCCGTCCGGGCGCCACTTGTTCCGGTTCGCCGCGGGCACCGCGGCCGCCGGCCGCACCGCCGCAGTGCGCTCGATGTCCAGCTGCTCGAGCGTGTCCTTGAGCTCCTCCTGGACTTCCGGCTCCGCCAGCTCCTCCACCCGCTCGGTGCGCTGTTCCAGGCCATGGCCCATTTCCGCGCCGTGGTCCCCCTGGAGCACCGCCAGCAGCTCCAGCAGCTGTTCCTGCGAGAGGTCCTCGACGGGCACCTCGACGTCGGCCTCCAGCTTGTCCGCCGGATCCGGAACCGGCGTTGCCTCCGGGGTGGCTTCGGCCGAAGGGGCCGCCGTCTGCGCAGCCGTCTCTTCCGGTGCCGGTTCGGGTTCCGGCAGCAGCTGGCCGGTTTCCACCGGTTCCGGGGATGCCTCCGCCGTTTCGGAGGGCGCGACGGCCGGGTCCAAATCGTCGCCGGCGCCCTCCGGCGCGCCCGTTCCGAGGGCGGTGCTGGTGGCCGCCGGAGTTGGTTCGCTGTCGGCCGCGCCAGCCGGCGGGGCGGCGAGCAGCCCGGCGATCCCGAGGGAAAGCGCCGTCAGGCCCGACACGAACGGGGGGCAGGACCGGCGTAAGGTGCGGCGGCGGGCGGGAGACTGGGTGCGAGGGTTCATAGGGGTACTCCGTCTGGTTCCGGCCGCGGGCGGAAGGAACCAGCTGTCCGGCAGGACGTAGGCATGCGGGCGAATGGCTTTTTCACCGTAACACTGGAGTTAAAAGAGTGAACAGAGTGTCGTATGTGTGTTTGCCGTTGTGACCGGACCGTGACCTTCGGCAGGTCCGCCCGGGCGGAGCGGAGGTGTTTGCCCCTGTCAAGGGCGCGGGCGGATCCATACACTGGGTCGGGAGCACATTCGGGCAACACATTGTGGCAACACGTTCTTGGCAACGGGATTGCCGAGGTCCAAGGGGGACGGCTATGCAGCAGGCGGGACAGGGCGGGTTCGAGTTCGAAGCGGTCAGCGTGACCGGGGACGGCATGCTGCTTCTTGCCGGCAGCCTCGGTCCGGCACCGGGGGCAGGCCCGGTCGGGGCCGCCTTCGCCGTGGTCGAACGGCGCAGCCTGGCGGAACGGGAATTCCCTGCCAGCCTCGACGGGGGCCCGGCGGGCGGCACGGCGGTCAGGTGCACCATCCCGCTGGCGGCGCTGGCGGCCCCCGAGGATGAGCTGCTCGACCTCTTTTTCCTGCTGCGCGGACCCTCGGGAACGGTCCGGACCCGGGTCGCCTGGCAGCCGGAGGGCCTGAACTGGCTGCCGTATCCGACGAAGTTCGGCAATCTCAGCTTCAAGCGGAAGGGGGCCTGAGCATGGCGGAGGACCGGGAGCCCGTGCTGCCCGCGGGCAAGTACTTCATGGTGCTGTGGGGCATCGCGGACAATTTCGGTGGCATGACCGCGATGAGCCTGCACCGGGCGGGCGCCTTCCGGCAGCACGGCGGCCGGGAGGCTGCCATTGTTACCTTCGAGCCGAAGCCGAGCTATGCGTCGACGCTGCAGCGGCTGCGGGACCAGGGCAAGATCGATCCCGGCGTCGAGGTGTTCAACGTCTTCCAGTACTACCGGCAGGCCGCACTGGAGGGCCGGGCCGGTGCCGCGCCGGAGGTTCCTGCGGACGAGGGGACCGCCGGGGTGCCCGAGGTGGTGTTCGACCCCGGGGGCCGGGTGTTCATGCGCACGCTGATGCGCCCGGACGGCGAGACCTTGGCGCGCCGGATGTACTACCGGGAGGACGGCAGCGAGTTTTTCCGGGACGAGGCACCGGTCAACGCTGCCGGCCATTCCCTCGGGAGGTACCTGACGCTGCTGGACCGCAGCGGGCAGGCGGTCGGGCGCTGGCGGAGCGCAGGGGACTTCTACCGGCACTGGCTGCGCGAGCTGGCCGCGGGCGAACGGACCGTTTTCGTGGTGGACAGCGCGGTGGCCGCCGGGGTGGTGGCGCCGCTGCAGGCGGGCCACATCCTCAAGTTCGTGGTGGTGCACAACAGCCACATCGCCGGCGGCGGGGATCCGTTCCAGGGCAAGCTGGCGGGAACCCGCAAGGGCATCTTCGAGAACAGCGCCGCTTGGGACGGGCTGGTTTTCCTGACCCGGCGCCAGCGCGAGGACTACGAGCAGCGCTTTGGCACCGCCACCAACCTCTTCACCGTCTCCAACCCGAAGCCGCGTGCCGCCACCTTGCCGCCGTTCGAGGACCGCCAGGCCAACCGCGGGGTCATGGCGGTCCGGCTCGAGCCGCAGAAGAACCTGGCCGAAGCCATCGACGTGATGGCGGCAGTCCACCGCCGGCTGCCCGGTGCCGTGCTGGATATCTACGGCACCGGCTCCCAGCGCGAACAGCTGCAGGCCAGGATCGACGACGCCGGCCTGGCCGGCGTCGTGAGGCTGCGCGGCCACGCGCCCAACGCGGCGGACCAGTTCGAAACCGCCAGGTTTTCCCTGCTGACCAGCCGCTTCGAGGGCCAGCCGCTGGCCCTGATGGAAAGCCTGGGCCGGGGCTGCCCGCCGGTTTCCTACGACATCCGCTACGGTCCCAGGGACGTGGTCGAGGACGGCCGCAACGGCTTCCTCGTGCCGCCGGGGGACACCGAGGCCGCGGCCGAACGGGTGGTCCGGCTGTGCACGGACGACCAGCTGGCCCGCAGCCTGGGCGAAGCTGCCTGGGCAGGCAGCGCCAAGTTCTCCGACGAGGCCGTGATGGCGCAGTGGGCGCAGGTCATTGACCAGGCCTGGCGGCAGGTTCCGGACCGGCTGCTGGTCCCGGGGCTGGATTTCGTGCTCACCGAGCTGACCCTGCACGCGGCCGGCGGACTCAGCTTCCGCGGCGACCTGACCTGGGCCGCGGATGCCGGTTCCGCGGCCCAGGATTTCCTCGAGGTCAACCTGGTGATCGGCCGGCGCACCGTGGGTCCGCCGGCATTCGTCCCGGGTGAGGTCCTGCAGCGCGAACCCGGCCGGCTGCGGATCCAAGCCGGGGCCGGCGCGGCCGAACTGGACCGCGGGGTGCCGGCGGCCAACAACGAATTGGACATTCTGCTGCAGGTGCACGGGCGCAACGTGCTGCGCACCTTCCGGATCGGCTTCCCCGGTCCGGCCCCGTCCTGGCGCCCGTATGCGACGTTGCACGGATCGCTGAGCCTCAAGCACGCCTGAGCCGGTCTTGGACCGGACTGTGCGGTTCCACCAGCGGGCGGGCCAGGAACCGCACCGGCGGGCTGGCCGCCAGGGCACAGAACAGCACGGACGCGGCGAGGAAGGCCAGGGTGCGCACGGTGGGCGGGCCCAGCTCCACCAGCGGCGATGCCCCCACGATGGTCAGCAACGGCAGGTGCAGCAGGTACGGGTACATGGTGTGCCGGCCGGCGGCCGCGGTCCACGCGCCCGGCAGCGTGGGCACCCCCGGCCGGCCCGGCAGCACCAGCATGAAGCCGGCAGCCATCACGGTTCCCACGGCGAGGACCAGCAGCCGCACCATCATGCCGTCCACGCCGCCCAGGCCGAGCTCGGCATAGCCGGCGTCGCCGAGGAAGGGCCGGCGCCAGAAGTCCCGGCCCTGGACAACCACCACCAGGGCACCG
>NZ_JBHTML010000158.1:0-9311 GCF_042679445.1 Arthrobacter sp. GCM10027362 | reverse complement strand
GGCTGCCCTGGCTGCCGGCGGGGTTCTGCCGGCCTCGCGCCCGCCCGCTGGCCAAAGAGCCCGGCGCAGAGGGGCGCCCCCACTGGATCGGCGGCGCCGGGGCGGTTGCAGGCGGGTTCCGACCGAGGCACCGCCACATCAGCCTTGGGAGTCGGTACACCGGTGTAAGCCCCGGTTACATGGCATCGAGGTCGTCCTCGTCCCAGGGCTCGCCGGCCGGCTCGTCAACATCGAAGCCATCCCTGGTCCGCGCCGATTCAACATTCGGCAGGTTTGCGGTGGCCCTGTCTCCCTGACGGTAGAAGGCAGCCGCGGGCGACACTGGGACCGTTGCTTCGGAACTCTGTAAGTGCCGGAGCAACAGTGAAGCATCCCTTCATGGGCGGTGGTGCGCAGGCCGTCCCCCCACGCCGTCGTCGGCCGCTGCCGCCTTTAACGGCACCACCTCGCCGACCGTAGTGGATCCGGCACCGTACTTGCGGAGGCCCTGGGCCCCGGAAGCGCCAGCGGTG
The DNA here is from genome assembly GCF_042679445.1 of Arthrobacter sp. GCM10027362. Lineage (NCBI taxonomy): Bacteria > Bacillati > Actinomycetota > Actinomycetes > Micrococcales > Micrococcaceae > Arthrobacter > Arthrobacter sp. GCM10027362. The sequence goes on along the minus strand of NZ_JBHTML010000158.1, from coordinate 8,799 downwards.
TGGCACCGGAACGCTGTTAGTCCGGGACTCTGTAAGTACCGCAGCACCACGGTCCGAGGGCCCGCTCCCCCATGAGCGGGCCCTGCGCCGGTTACCCGAAGCGGCCGGAGACGTAGTCCTCGGTGGCCTTTTCGGCCGGGTTGGAGAAGATGGCCGTGGTGTCGTTGTACTCGATCAGCTTGCCCGGCTTGCCGGTGCCGGCAATGTTGAAGAACGCCGTCTTGTCCGAAACGCGGGCGGCCTGCTGCATGTTGTGGGTCACGATCACCACGGTGTACTCGTTCTTGAGTTCCTCGATCAGGTCCTCGATGGCCAGGGTGGAGATCGGGTCCAGGGCCGAGCAGGGCTCGTCCATCAGGATCACCTGCGGGGCCACCGCGATGGCGCGCGCGATGCACAGGCGCTGCTGCTGGCCGCCGGACAGGCCGGAGCCGGGCTTGTCCAGCCGGTCCTTGACCTCGTTCCAGAGGTTGGCGCCGGTCAGGGACTTCTCCACCAGGGCATCGGCGTCGGCCTTGCTGATGCGCTTATTGTTCAGCTTCACCCCGGCCAGCACGTTGTCCCGGATGGACATCGTGGGGAACGGGTTGGGCCGCTGGAACACCATGCCGATCTGGCTGCGCACCGTCACCGGGTCCACCCCCGGACCGTAGAGGTCCTCGCCGTCCAGCAGCACCTCGCCCTCCACCCGGGCCCCGGGCAGGACCTCGTGCATGCGGTTCAGGGTCCGCAGGAAGGTGGACTTGCCGCAGCCGGAGGGGCCGATGAAGGCCGTGACGGACTTCGGGTCAATGTTGATGGTCACCCCTTCTACGGCGAGGAAGTCTCCGTAGTAGACGTTCAGGTCATTGACGTCGATGCGCTTGGACATGGATTTCCTTCTCTGGATCTGCTTAGGAAAGGCTCAGCGGCCGGTCTTGGGGGCGAAGATGCGGGCGATCAGCCGCGCCACGAGGTTGAGCAGCATGACGAAGATGATCAGGATCAGCGCCGCCGCCCAGGCGCGCTGGGCGCTGGGGTCGATGTTCGTCGGGGAGGTCGGGTTCATCAGCTGGCGGTAGATGAAGGTCGGCAGGGTGGCCATCCAGCCGCCGAAGACGTTCCAGTTGATGCTGTTGACGAAGCCGGCGGTGACCAGCAGCGGCGCCGTTTCGCCGATCACGCGGGCGATGGCCAGGGTGACGCCGGAGGCAATGCCGGAGATCGCCGTCGGAACCACCACCTTGAGGATGGTGCGCCACTTGCGCACCCCGAGAGCGTAGGAGGCCTCACGCAGCTCGTTGGGGACAATTTTAAGCATTTCCTCGGTGGAGCGGACCACCACCGGGATCATCAGCACCGAGAGCGCGACGGCGGCGACAAACCCGGTGCGCGTGCCGGGGCCGAAGAGCAGGCCGAAGAACGCGGCAGCAAACAGGCCGGCGACGATGGACGGGATGCCGGTCATGACGTCCACGAAGAAGGTGATGGCGCGGGAGAGCGGGCCGCCCTTGCTGTACTCGACCAGGTAGACGGCGGTCAGCAGGCCGATGGGCACGGAGATGATGGTCGCCCACAGGGTGATCAGCAGCGTGCCGACGATCCCGTGGTAGACGCCGCCGATCACCGGGGTGCCGTTGGCGACCGTCTGGTTGTCAATGGTGCCGGTCATGCCGTTCATGGAATAGAACAGCAGGTTCGCGTTCAGGCCGGGGATGCCCCTGGCCAGCACCGTCCAGATCACCGAGACCAGCGGCAGCAGCGCCACGATGAAGGCGGCGAAGATGAGGTTGGTGACGAAGCGGTCCTTGGCCTTGCGCGCACCCTCGACGGACAGCGTCACGAAATAGCCGGCGGCGATGAAGATGACTGCCGAGATCAGCGCCCAGGCGACGACGTTGAAGCCGATCAGCGAGGACAGCGCCGCGCCCAGGACCAGGGAGCCGGCCAGCACGGCCCAGATGGCCCAGCCGGGCAGCTGGTTCTTGGTCAGGGTGTTCCGTTTGAGCGGGGCAGGAGTCGTGGTGGTCAGCTGCGGCATTAGTTGGCTCCCGAGAATTCCTTGTGGCGGCTGATGATCCAGCGCGCGATCATGTTGACGGCCAGGGTGATGACGAACAGGACCAGGCCCGCGGCGATCAGCTCGGCCAGGCGCAGGCCGAAAGCCTCGGGGAAGTTCAGCGCGATCTCCGCCGCGATGGTCTGGTTGCCGGTCTTGATCAGGCTCGCAATCAGGCCGCCGCCGGAGAGCACCAGCGCCACCGCCATGGTTTCGCCCAGCGCGCGGCCCAGGCCGAGCATGACGGCGCTGATCACGCCGGCGCGGGCGAAGGGGAAGACGGCCATCCTGATCATTTCCCAGCGCGTGGCGCCCATGGCCAGGGCCGCTTCCTCGTGCAGCTTGGGGGTCTGCAGGAAGATTTCGCGGCTGAGCGAGGTGATGATCGGCAGGATCATCACCGCGAGCACGATGCCGGCGGTGAGCATGGTCTTGCCGGTCTGGCTGGCGGGACCTTCGAAGATGGGAATCCAGCCGGCGTTTTCGGCCAGCCAGACGTAGATGGGGACCAGGGCCGGCGCCAGCACCGTCATGCCCCAGGCGCCGTAGACCACCGACGGGATGGCCGCCAGCAGGTCCACCACATAGCCCAGGCCCTGCGCCAGCCTGCGCGGCGCAAAGTGGGAGATGAACAGCGCCACGCCGATGCCGATGGGCGTGGCGAGCAGCAGGGCGATTGCGGCCGCGATCAGCGTTCCGACCACGATCGGCCAGATGTACGCCCAGAAGCCGTGCCCGCCGGTGACGTCCGCCGGGTCCGCGGCGAAGGTGGGCAGTGCCTGCCAGAGCAGGAAAACGGCCACCGCAAACAGCACAAAGAGTATGAGGCAACCGGCGAACAACGTCAGGCCGGAGAAGACTTTATCCCCCGCCCGGCCCTTGGCGGCACCTGCAGTCAGAGTATTGGACACAACACACCCTTCGGGCTAAACGACGGTACTTCGTTGCTGCTGGCCGCGGCTTTGCCGCTCCAGCTCCCGGCCCGCGGGCCGGGACGCGGAGTGGCCCCGCGCGTCAAACTTCGACGGCGCGGGGCCCATCCTGGTCGATGGCTGCTAGGAAGCAACCTTGATCGAATCAATGGCAGTCTTGGCCTGTTCACGCAGCGTATCCGAGATCGGCGCGTTGCCGGCGGACTTCTGCGCTTCCTGCTGGCCCTCCTCGCTGATCACGTAGTTGCCGAAGGCCTTGACCAGGTCGGCGGTGGCCTGGTCCTTGTAGCTGGAGCAGTAGATGTGGTACGAAACCAGCACGATCGGGTAGGCGCCGGACTCGGTGGTGTCGCGCCTGAGCTCCAGGGACATATCCAGGTCTCCGCGGCCCTCGACCTTGTCGGCGACCTCGACGGCCTTGGCGGCCGCCTCGGGGCTGTAGGCCACGTACTCGTCGCCGACCTTGACCTTGACGGTGCCCAGGCTGCCGACTGCGGAGGCGTCGGCGTAGGTGATGGCGCCGTCGGTGCTGCTGGTGGTGGAAACGACGCCGGAGGTGCCCTGCGCGTTTTCGCCGCCGAGCTTGGCCGGCCAGTCCCCGGAGACCTCGTCGGTCCACACCTTGGGGGCGGCGGCGGAGAGGTATTCGACGAAGTTTTCGGTGGTGCCGGACTCATCGGATCGGTGCACCACGGTGATTGCGGTGTCAGGCAGGGTGACTCCTGCATTCTGGGAGGCGATCGCCTCGTCGTTCCACTTGGTGATCTCCCCGCGGAAGACCTTGGCCATGGTCTCCGCGTCCATGTTGATTTCCTTCACACCCTCAAGGTTGAAGGCAACGGCGATCGGGGACACATAGGCAGGAATGTCCATGGCGCCCTCGGGGCCGCAGATTTCCTTGGCCGCGGCAAATTCCTCGTCGTCCAGATGGGCATCGGACCCGGCAAACTGCACGCCGCCGGCCAGGAAGGCATCACGGCCGGCACCGGAGCCGTCCGGCGAGTACTGCACGTTCGCGCCGGGATTCTTCGCGGCGAAGCCTGCCATCCAGGCCTGCATGGCGGAATCCTGGGACGAAGCGCCGGCGCCGGAGAGGGTGCCGGAAACACCGGATCCGCCGGTCGAACCGCCCTGGACCGCGGCGGTAGGGTTGTCGGACCCGCAGGCTGTCAGCGCCAGTGCTGCGAGGGAAAGAACTGCCGCTGCGCGGCCGAAGCGAATTGCCTTCACTTGTAAGGTGCCTTTCAACTTGGCGAACGGTTGAACGAACGCACTCCGGAGCCGTGCTGACTTCGTACATTTCGAAGTTAGGCAGCCCAGGTAACGAGAATGGCCGGTAAAAGTTAACGGAGGGTGAACACGGGGCAATTCCTCCGTGACGGACGGGGCGGCACCGTTGCTTTTGTGATGCTTCGCATACTATGGAGCGCCGTCGGCGAGCCAAAGGGTCCCGGCCTCCCGCCGCCGGCCGGCGCCCCAATCCCTAGACTGGTGCCATGACTGCCGGCACCCGCCTGTCCGAAGCCCGCACCTTTGCGCGCAAGCGGATCCGCGTCGGCCTGCGGCGCAGCCGCAACTCCATCGGGCCCGCCCTGCGTATCGTCATTTGCGCGGTGGCGGCCTATGTGGTGGCCGAGCGCCTGCTGGGCCACCAGGGGCCGATCTTCGCCGCCACCTCGGCCCTGATCGCGCTGGGCTTCGCCAAGGGCCCCCGCGTGCGCAAGGTCCTGGAAGTCGCCGCCGGCTGCACCCTGGGCATCGCCGTCGGCGACCTGCTCACGCACCTGCTCGGTGCCGGGATCTGGCAGGCCGGCGTCGTCATGTTCATCTCGGTGCTGCTGGCCCGTTTCCTGGACAGCGGAAGCATCTTCACCACCCAGCTGGCGCTGCAGTCCGTCCTCGTGGTGCTGCTGCCGGCGCCCGAGGGCGGCCCGTTCACCCGCAGCCTGGACGCCGTGGTCGGCGGCACCTTCGCGCTGCTGGTCACGATGCTGGTTCCCGGCGACCCCCGGACCGAACCGCGGACCAAGCTGCAGAAGCTGCTCTCCGAACTGACCGCCGTGCTGCGCGGCTGCTCCACGGCCCTGAGCCAGAGCGATGCCACCGCCGCCTGGCATGCGCTGGTCCGCGCGCGCGGCTCCCAGTCCCTGATCGACGATGTGCGCAGCAGCTTCACCAGCGCCCGCGAGGTGGCCCGGATTGCCCCGGCCTACCGCCGGCACCACGAGGAAGTGGTGGACCTGCACCGGGCGGCGGACTCCATCGACCTGGCCATGAGGAACAGCAGGGTGTTTTCGCGCCGGCTCACTTCCGTGATCAACCATGCGGCCATGTCGGACGAGGCCAGCGACTCGCTGGCCACCTTGCTGCAGGAAACCGCGGACGCCGTCGAAGTGCTCGCCTCCGGGTTCTCCGACCCGGACAACGGAGCAAGGGAACGCCGGCTGCGCCATGCCCGGAACGAGTTCGCGGACGTGGCCACCCGGCTGCACCCCAAGGCCCTGGGCGTGCGGACGCTCGAGGGTGAGGGGCTGGTGATGGTGTTCCGGCCGCTGATGGTGGACCTGCTGGAGGCCACCGGCCTGTCCCACGACGAGGCGGCCGGCTACCTGCCCCGGCTGTAGCCTGTACGGCCGCCGCCGGCCGGCACGGGACCTGCGCAGCAATACTGTCCGAAGGCTCGGATAGCCTGAGTCCATGAGTGCCAAGACCGCCCGTTCCAAGGCCCCGGCCTACCGCTGCGCCGAGTGCGGCTGGACCACCGTCAAGTGGGTGGGCCGCTGCGGCGAGTGCCAGGCCTGGGGGACCGTCGAGGAAACCGGCCAGGTCGCGGCGCGGACGACGGCGGCGGCCACCGCCGCCAGGCCGGCCCAGCGGATCGCCGAGGTGGATGCGACGACGGCGGCCTTCCAGGCCACCGGCGTGGGCGAACTGGACCGGGTGCTCGGCGGCGGCCTGGTTCCCGGGGCCGTGATCCTGTTGGCCGGTGAGCCGGGTGTCGGGAAATCGACCCTGCTGCTGGACGTCGCCGCGCGCGTCGCCGCCGCCGGCCGGGACGTGCTGTACGTGACCGGCGAGGAATCCGCCGCCCAGGTGAAGCTGCGCGCCGAGCGGATCGGGGCGGTGGCGGATTCGCTCTATCTGACCGCGGAGACGGACCTGGGCATCGCGCTCGGGCACATCGAGCAGGTGGATCCGGCCCTGCTGGTGGTTGACTCGGTGCAGACGCTCAGCAGCTCCGCGGTGGACGGCGCCGCCGGCGGCGTGACCCAGGTCCGGGAAGTGGCCGCCTCCCTGATCAATGCCGCGAAGGGCCGCAACATGGCCACCGTGCTGGTGGGCCACGTGACCAAGGACGGCTCGATCGCCGGTCCCCGGCTGCTCGAGCACCTGGTGGACGTGGTCTGCCAGTTCGACGGCGAACGCCACTCCCGGCTGCGTCTGGTGCGGGCGGTGAAGAACCGTTACGGCCCCACCGACGAGGTGGGCTGCTTCGACCTGTCCGAGGACGGCATCGAGGGCCTGGCGGACCCGAGCGGGCTGTTCATCTCCCCGACCAACACCCCGGTGTCCGGCACCTGCATCACCGTGACCCTGGAGGGCAGGCGGCCGCTGGTCGCCGAGGTCCAGGCGCTGCTGGCCGAGACCTCCAACGCGCAGCCGCGCCGTGCCACCAGCGGGCTGGATTCCTCGCGGGTGGCGATGATGATGGCGGTGCTGCAGCGGCGCGCGGCGATGTCCCTGCACAAGGATGACAGCTATGTGGCGACGGTGGGCGGGGTGAAGCTGAGCGAGCCGGCCACGGACCTGGCCACCGTGCTGGCCATCGCTTCGGCCAAGAACAACAAACCCCTGCAGGCGCGGATGATCGCCTTCGGCGAGGTCGGTCTGGCCGGTGAGGTCCGCCCGGTGCCCGGCATCAACCGCCGGATCCTGGAGGCCGAACGTCTCGGTTTCCAGTACGCCATCGTGCCGGCCTCCCCCAACGGGGCGGGCCAGATACCGCCGGGGTTCCGGGTCAAGGAGGTCCAGACCGTCGCCGAGGCCCTGGACCTCCTCTTCGCCGCCGGTCCGCTGCGCTCCGGCGCCAACCTGCGCAGCGCCGCCGGCTAAGGCAGGCCGGGTCCCTGCGCGGCGCCAGCGATACGGAAGGGCCAGCCCCACCCGTAAGACAAACTCGAGCCGCCAATAGTATTCTGCCTAGTAGCTGTTCCCGACCGGGCACGGCCCTGAACCGTGCCCAACTGCCCGAAGGAACGTCTGAATGGTCAAGAGCCCCGAGGATGCCCTCAAGGCTACCTTGGCCCGGGTCGCTCCCGGCACCGCACTGCGGGACGGGCTGGAACGCATCCTGCGCGGCCGGACCGGAGCCCTGATCGTGCTCGGCTACGACAAGCAGGTCGAGGCCATGTGCAGCGGCGGGTTCGACATCGGCATCGACTTCTCCCCCACCCGGCTGCGCGAACTGGCCAAGATGGACGGGGCCATTGTCTGCGACGGGGAGGTGTCCCGGATCATCAAGGCGGCGGTCCAGCTGGTCCCGGATCCCTCGATCCCCAGCCAGGAATCGGGCACACGGCACCGCACGGCCGAACGCGTGGCCATCCAGACCGGACTGCCGGTGATTTCCGTCAGCCAGTCCATGCAGATCATCGCCCTGTACGTGGCCGGCATCCGCCACGTCCTGGAGAGCTCCGAACCGGTCCTGGCCCGGGCCAACCAGGCCCTGGCCACGCTGGAACGGTACCGGGCCCGGCTGGACCAGGTCACCAACTCGCTCTCCGCCCTCGAGATCGAGGCCATGGTCACTGTCCGCGACGTCGCGGTCACGCTGCAGCGGCAGGAAATGGTCCGCCGCATCTCGGAGGAAATCTCCCAGTACGTGCTCGAGCTCGGCGTGGACGGGCGCCTGCTCTCCCTCCAGCTGGACGAACTCACCTCGGGCCTGGGCCCCGACAGCGAAATGGTGCTGCGCGACTATGCGGGCATCAAGGGCGGCGTCGAAGTCGAGGCGGCGGTGGAGCAGCTGCGGAACTTCAGCTCCACGGACCTGATCGACCTGAACCGCATCGCCAGCGTGGTCGGATTCCGCCCGGGCATGGACTCCCTCGACGCGGTGGTCCAGCCGCTCGGCTACCGGCTGCTCGCCGGCATCAAGTCCGTGCCGCGCGCCGTCGCGGACCGGCTCGTGAACCACTTCGGCGGGCTGCAGCACCTGATGGCTGCAAACATCGACGACCTGATGGCCGTGGACGGCATCGGCGAGCAGCGCGCCCGCACGGTGCGCGAGGGGCTCTCCCGCATCGCCGAAACCAGCCTGCTCGACCGCTTCATCTGACCTCCTCGGACACAATCCTGCCCGACGAGGCAGAACTCAGCGGAGTTCGAAGACTGCCTTGTTGCTGGTCCGGTCTTCGAGCCTGGTCACCAGGACATAGGTCCCCGGCTGGGTATTGGCCTCGACCAGCGTGCAGCCCGGGGCGCTTCGGTTGCGCTGCCAGGTGAACTGGGCCCGCTCGCTCCGGCCCGGCTGGATGGTCAGCAGCAGCTCGGTAGGGTCCACCTCGCAGTCCTTGGAGGAAAAGATCCTGTCCGTGCCGCTGGTGACCACGAATTCCATGGCGTTGGTGCCCACGTTCAACTCGCAGGGAAACTTGCCCTCGTTGGCCACTTCCATAACGAGCAGGGGGTTGCTCCCCGGGTCGTAGGCCGGCTGGTCGGTGGATGCACGCAGGACCACCTTGGACTCCTCGCAGGCGGCGGCCAAGGCGGACGGGCTGGGGGTGGCCGGCGCCGCCGCTGCCGCCCCGGTTCCGGTCTGCGGCCCGG
>NZ_JBHTML010000157.1:0-9427 GCF_042679445.1 Arthrobacter sp. GCM10027362 | reverse complement strand
GGGCCGGCCCCGACCAGGGCCGCCTCGGCCGGCGCCTGCCGGCGGGCCAGCCGGTCCTCCACCGCCTGCAGCGTCCTGCTGGCCGTGGCCAGGTCCCAGCAGAAGGCGATCAGTGCCACGGTGAACGTCATGGCGGCCAGCAGGATGAACAGCTCGCTGTACTGACCCAAGGTTTCGTCAATGGAGGGCATGGGGTTCCTTAGGAGTTCTTGGCGCCGCCGGCACCGGTGTTCTTGCTATTGTCCGCAGGCCGGCCGGGAGCGGCCAGCCACTCTTTTTCCAGCAGCTTCCGCACGGCCGCCGCCTCGTCCCCCAGGCGGTGGTCCTCGCCGCGGGCCAGCAGCGCCCATTCGACCATCGTGCGCCCGTCCGGGTGCGTGCCGGCCCGGACCCAGACGCGGCGGCGGCCGATGAACAGGGACGCGCACAGCCCGGCCAGCGCCAGGGAGGAGAAGACCAGCGCGCCGCCCTGGCCGGGATCCGCGGTGATGTCCAGTGCCACGTAGCGCTTGAGTCCGTCGAAGGTGATGGTGCCCAGGCCCTCGGGCAGCGTGAACGTCTCCTGGGGGCCGAGCACGATGCCGCCGCTCTTCTGGGTACGGTCGTTGAGCACCTTCAGCTTGGTGGTGTCCAGCACGTAGACGTTCTTCGGATCCCCCTGGTCCAGGCCCAGGTCCCCCGCGTAGGAGTTCAGGTACAGCCGCGGGTTGAACGGGTCCGGGTCGCTGCCGAAGGCTACCCCGTCCTCGCCTTCCAGCGCGGTGGGCAGGAACAGCCCGACGAAGCCCAGCTGTTCGGGCTTGGCGTCAGGCACCTTGAGCACCATCGTGGAGGTGTAGGCGCCGTCGCTGGGCACGGAGACCACCGGGCCCTGGTGGGCGATGTTGCCCTGGCCGTCCCGGACGGTGACCACCGGCGCGTAGCCGTTGCCGACCAGGTAGACATTGGTGCCGCCGATGCCCAGCGGCTCGTTGACCTTCAGCGTCTGCTGCCGCGGCTCGGCGCCGGGTCCGTCCCTGGTGGTCATCGTGGCAGTGAAGTCCAGCGGCTGGCCGTAGTGGGTCTTGGACTCGCGGTCGAAGACCACCTCGAACTTGTCCAGCTGGAGCGAGAACGGCGCCAGCTGGCTCTCGGAAAAGTTGGTTCCGGGGGCGAAGTTGTCATAGCCCACGAGGGTGTTCACGAAGGAATCGCCCTCGACGATGATCTTCTGCCCGCGGTAGCCGAACAGCCCGCCGATGGCCACGGACACCAGCACGCCGATCAGGCTCACGTGGAAGACCAGGTTGCCGACTTCCTTGAGGAAGCCCCGTTCGGCGCCGACGGAGGGCATGTTCGTGTCCGTGCCGCGCACCTCGACGCGGTAGCCGCGCCGCTTCAGCAGCCGGGCGGCGTCCTCGACCGCGGACGCCGCCGTCACCAGGGCGCCGGCGGCCAGCGCCAGGGCCCCGTATTCGGGCAGCCGGGACAGCCGCCTGGGGGTCCGCGGCGGCTGCGAGCGTATGGCCTTCCAGTGCTGCCTGGCCCGCGGGATGACGCAGCCGATGAGCGAGATGAACAGCAGCAGGTAGATCGCCGAGAACCAGACGGAGGAGTACACGTCGAAAAGCTGGAACCTGTCCAGCCACGGCCCGCTGCCCGGGTGGTCCTCGATGTACTGCGTGACGACGGCGGGATTGGCCGGCCGCTGCGGGAACAGCGAGCCCGGCACCGCGGCGACGGCCAGCAGCAGCAGGAGGAACAGGGCCGTGCGCATGCTGGTCAGCTGGGTCCAGGCCCAGCGCAGCATCCCGGCGAACCCGAGGGCGGGAAGGGCAACGTCCTGGGGCGCGGCGGCCGTGGCGGCTGCCGGGCCGCCCTCGATCTGCCGGGCGAACTCCTCCGCGGCGCCGGTGTCCGGCACATCCGGGCCGGCCTGCCCCCCGGGCAGGTTCGGGGATGTCTTCGCTGTCTCGCTCATCAGATGGGGAGCCTCACTTCATTCGCAAACCAATCCTGCAATTGCGTCACCCAGCTTCCCCACAGCCCGGCGGCCATCAGCAGGCCCAAAACCACCAGCACGGCACCGCCCGCACGCTGCAGGGCGAGGCGGTGCCGGCGGAAGAAGGCCATGGCGCCCATGCCCCGGCGCACGCCCAGGGCGATCAGCAGGAACGGGATGCCCAGGCCCAGGCAGTAGACGAAGGCCAGGAAGGCGCCCTTGGCGGCGTCGGCCCCGCCGGAATAGGCCAGGGCCTGCACCGCGGAGAAGGTGGGGCCGATGCAGGGGGCCCAGCCCAGGCCGAAGGTCATGCCCAGCACGGGCGCGCCCCAGAGCCCGGCCGGCGGCCGGGAGTGGATCTTCCGGTCCCGTTGGAAGAAGGACAGCCCGCCCATGAAGATGATGCCCATGATGATGACGACGACGCCGAGCAGCTGGGTGACCCAGGCGGCGTCGGTACCCTTCAGCCAGGCGCCCAACTGGCCGAAGACCGCGCCGATGGCCACGAAGACCGCGGAAAAGCCCAGCACGAACAGCCCGATGCCGGCGAACATGCGGCCCCGCCGCTGCCGCGCCAGGTCGACCCCGGTCAGGCCCGTGACGTAGCCAAGATAACCGGGCACCAGCGGCAGCACGCACGGGGACAGGAAGGAAATGAGCCCGGCCAGCATGGCCACCGGAATGGCCAGCAGGACCGAGCCGTTGAGCACGGTGTCGCCGAAGGCGCTGCCGAGGCTCAGTGGAAGGGAGGCCGTCACGGCCGTGGAGGGTGCCACGGCTACTCGGCCACGGCGTCTTTGATCAGGGCCTTCAGGGTGCCCTTGTCCGCCACCCCGAGGATCCGGGCGGCCACCCGGCCTTGCTTGTCCAGCACCAGGGTGGTGGGCACGGCCTGCGGCGGTACGTATCGGGTCATGGCCAGCAGAATGCCGCCGTTCTTGTCGGCGAAGCTTGGGTAGGTGACCCCGAAGTTGCGTTCGAACGCCTCCGCGGTGCGTATTTCGTCCCGGATGTTCACGCCGTAGAACTGCGCCTGGCCCTTGTACTCCTGGCTCAGCTCCTGCAGGGCGGGCGCTTCCAGCCGGCAGGGCGCGCAGGCGGCGTACCAGAAGTTCAGCACCGTCACCTTGCCGGCCCAGCCGGCAGAATCCACCGTGGTGCCGTCGAACAGCTTGGCCGCCAACTGCACCGGTTCCCCGCGCTGGGCCGGCTCGTATTCGGTCACCGAGCCGTCGCCGGCAATGTAATTCTTGTTGTCCCCGGCGCTGGCCTGCTTTGCCAGCGGGTCCTCCACGCTGCAGGCCGCCAGCGGCATGGTCAGCGACAAGGCAGCGGCCAGCCCCGCACCCACCTTCAGCAGGGAGCGGCGGTTGAATGGTTCAGCGGTCTTCACAGTCAGGTTCACACTTTTCTCCGCGGGCCACGGCGGACCTCGCTTCTACAACGCGTAGTAATACTATTACGCTCCCGGCAGGTTTGCCGCTCCGGGCAGCAGGTCGGCGCTCGGTTCCGCGTAACGGACCGCCACCAGCCGGTCGTCCTCGAACTCCAATGTCGTCACCGAGGCCAGGGTGCATTCGCGGCGGCGCGGATCATGCCACAGGGTGCGCGACTCGGCCGAGCGCCGTGTCACCCAGATGGGCAGCTGGTGGCCGACCAGCACCGCCTCGGCACCGTCGCCGGCTATTCCGACCGCGATGCGGCGGGCATCGCCGACGGCCGCCATCATCCGGCGCACCTGGCCGCGGTACGGTTCGCCCCAGGACGGGCGGAAGGGATTGAGCAGGTAGGGCCAGTGCCGCGGGTCCTTCAGCTGTGCCCTGACGTCGGCCAGTCCCTCGAAATGGTTCAGCGCCTCGACCAGGCGCTCATCCGTGACAACCGCCAGGTCCAGCGCGTCCGCGGTGGGCCTGGCGGTCTCCTGTGCCCGGGTCAGCGGCGAAGCGGCCAGGTAGACGATGCGGGCACCGGCGCCGGCCCGGTCCGCAAAATAGTGCGCGGCGCGGCCGGCCATCTCGCGTCCCAGGTCCGAAAGGTGGAAATTCGGCAGCCTGCCGTAAAGCACACGGTCCGGATTGTGGACCTCACCGTGGCGGAGCAGATGAACGCTGGAGCGGGGCATGGGCTTAAGTGTCTCAAAGGTCAAGGGCATTGCCCAAAAGCCGGCAGCACCGATGAATGGCGGCGGCGTGCGCAGGCCGGCGCCATCACCGTCACCAAGCCGGTTCGGCGGCTGCATTGTAGGGTGGAGGAAGCTGCACCGGTTGGCTGCGGCGCGGTAGTTCAGACCCATGTCGAGTGTTCCACCAGACGAGAAGGATCCGGTCATGAGTACGCCAGAAAACACCCCGAGCGAACCGGGCGGGCAGCCCCGGGGTCCGGTCCCGGGACCGGACCAGCAGCCGCAGTACGGGCAGAACCTTCCCCAGTACGGCCAGCAGGCACCCCAGTACGGGCAGAACCCTCCCCAGTACGGCCAGCAGGCCCCCCAGTACGGCCAGCAGGCCCCCCAGTACGGGCAGAACCCTCCCCAGTACGGCTACCAGAAGCCGGTGCCGGGCCAGTACGGCTATCCCAGCAGCCAGCCGCAGTATGCCGCCACCAAGCCGATGCCCCCGCGGGAGGTGATGATCGCCTTCTGGCTGATCCTTGCGGCTGCCGTCCTGAACATCGTCAATTCCTTTGTCCTGGCCGGCATGGCAACCCAGCTGGTCAATGAGGCGTGGAACGATCCTGGATTCCAGGCGCAGCTGAGGGAGGCGGCAGGAGGCCAGGATATTTCCTCGATCACCCCCGAAATGATTTCCGGCACAATGGGAGCAGGGCTGGTGGTCGGCGCCCTGATCGCAGCCGTCCTGTATTTGCTGGTGGCCTTCAACGTCAAGGCCGGACGGAACTGGGCGCGGATCCTGGGGACCGTCTTCGCGGTCCTTTCGCTGTTCCTGCTGACGCTGGGCATTCCGGGCGTCATCACGTTCCTGCTGGGCGTGGCAGCGATCGTGCTGCTGTTCCTGCCGGTCTCCAGCGCCTACTTCAAGGAAGCGGCCGCCCGCAGGTCCGGCTACTACGGCCGGTGAACACCCCCGGCGAACCGGCCGCTGCCGGCCCCGCTACCGGGCGGTTCCGGCACGGGAGCCGGAGCGTGCCCGGGCTTCCTGCGCCCGCTGGGCATGGTAGGCCAGGATCTGCAGCTCGGTGCCCATATCCACCTTGCGCACCTGCACGTGGGGCGGCACCTGCAGGACCACCGGCGCGAAGCTGAGGATGCTCGTGACGCCGGCCGCCACCAGGCGGTCGCACAGTTCCTGCGCCACCGCGGCGGGGACCGAAAGCACCGCCATGTTCGTGCCGCTGCGCTCGAGTTCTGCCTCCAGCGAATCCACGTCGCTGACCTTGAGCCAGCCCACCTGGGTGCCGATGATGCTCCGGTCCGCATCGAAGAGCGCCACCACCTCGAATCCGCGGGTAGTGAAGCCCGAATAGCGTGCCAGCGCCCGCCCGAGGTTGCCGGCGCCGACAATGGCCACCCGCCACTCCTGGGTCAGGCCCAGGAGTGCGGAGATCTTACGGCTGACGAACTGCACGTCGTAGCCCACACCGCGGGTGCCGAAGGATCCGAGGTAGGACAAATCCTTGCGCAGCATGGCCGACTTCACGCCGGCCGCCTCGGCGAGTTCCTCGGACGAAACCCGCTCCACCGAGTCCGCCAGCAGCGCATTGAGTGCGCGAAGGTAGATGGGCAGGCGTGCCAAAGATGCCGGGGGGATTTTCCGGGCGGGTTCCTCCGCACCGGATGCGGTTTCAGGAAAGTCCGGCATGGTCACCCCCTAACCTTATGCTCTGCCCCACGGGCCACCAACTTGCGGATCCATCCCGCGCCGTAGCCGGCCGGGGCCGCAGCCGGGACCGTGCTCCGGCCCTCAGGCCAACAGCAGCCGCCGCAGCCGCGCCGGGTCGATATGCCAGAAATCCCGCTGCACGCCGTCGATCATCACCACCGGAACCTCCTCGGCGAAGCGGGCCTCGAGCGCCGGGTCCTCGAGGATGGACCGTTCGGCCCACGGCAGTCCCAACTCCCCCGCGACGGCGGCGACGGTCCGGCGGGCCGCCTCGCACAGATGGCATCCGGGCTTGGTCAGCAGCACCAGCTCATGCGGTGGTTTTTGTGGTCCCTGTGATTGCGTCATGGCTTAAAAAGTAGCCGCACGTCGGCCCGGCCGGACAATGCGGCCACCGGGCGCATGGCTAGACTCGTTACATGCCCAAAGCCTCGAACGGCCCGGCCAGCCGGGCCCCGGCCGCAGCAGCCAGCGGGGATGCCGGCGCAGCGGCCGCCTTCTTCGACATCGACAACACGATGATGCGCGGGGCCAGCCTGTTCCATGTGGCCCGGCAGATGTACCGCAGGGGCGCCTTCCAGGTCCGTGACCTGGTCAACATCGCTGCCAAGCAGGCCCGGTTCAGCCTCACCGGCGAGCACCTGAAGGACATCCAGGCGGCACGGGACAAGGCCCTGGCGCTGGCCACCGGGCTGCTGGCCTCCGACATCAAGGCGCTGGGCGAGGAAGTCTACGACGAGATCATCGCCTCCAAGATCTGGCCGGGCACGCGCGCCTTGGCGGACCAGCATCTGCGTGCCGGCCGCCGCGTGTGGCTGGTGTCAGCCACGCCGGTGGAGGTGGCCGCCGTCATCGCCGACCGGCTGGGCCTGACCGGGGCCCTCGGCACCGTCGGGGAGATCCGGGACGGCGCCTACACCGGGCGCCTGGTGGGAGAGATCCTGCACGGTCCCGCCAAGGCCGTGGCCGTGCGCGAGCTGGCGGTCCGCGAGGGGCTGGACCTGGGCAGCTGCTGGGCCTACAGCGACTCGTTCAACGATGTTCCGCTGCTGTCCCTGGTGGGCAACCCGGTGGCGATCAACCCGGACGCCCGGTTGCGCCGCTATGCCCGGGAACGCAACTGGCCCGTCTACGACTTCCGCAGCGGCCGCCGGGCGGCCACCCTGGGCCTGAAACTGGCCACGGGCGCCGGCGCCGTCTACGGCCTGTGGCGCGGCGCGCGGCACGCCTTCCCGCGGCAGAAACTGCCGGCCGGTTAAACAGCAAACGGTCCGCCAGGCGTGGCTGGCGGACCGTGAAGCTTAGGCAGAGCCGAACAGCCCTACTTCTTGTTACGGCGCTGGTGGCGCGTCTTGCGAAGCAGCTTGCGGTGCTTCTTCTTGGCCATACGCTTGCGGCGCTTCTTGATAACCGAACCCATGGAGTTCCTCACAAATCCACTTGCACCCGCAGCCCGGACCCGCCCGCAGCGGGCGCACTCGAACCGACGGATTCCTACAATGACACAAAATCCCGCACCGGCGCAGACAACTGCCGCGCAGGAAGTTCCTTAACAGGGTACCGCCTAAACTCCCCTGCCCTTGACCGCACCTGCCGGCGGGGCGTCCGGCTGCCTCAGGCGGTTTCCGACCGGCCGTCGACGACGGCGTTGCGCAGGTACTGCTCGACGGCCGCCTCGGGCACCCGGAAGGAGCGCCCGAACCGGACGGCCGGCATCCGGCCCGAATGCACCAGGCGGTACACCGTCATCTTGGACACGCGCATGACCTCGGCAACTTCCGACACCGTCAAGAAGTGCATATCCGAGAAATTGCCCTCGTCAGCCATTTTCCAAGTCCTTCGCTTACGGCGCGCGACGGCGAGCCGGCTTGCCAAGCGGGCACCCGCCCTAACTGGATACTTTAGTGCCAGAAGTGACCAAAGTGAAAGTCCGTACGGCAGCCTGCCGGGGTGGCCTACTGCGCCGCGCGCACCAGCGGGTGTGCACCGGCCCGGGCCTCAAGGGAGCTGCCCGGGGTCCCCGTGCGCGAAGCGTGCGGGGCAGGCCGCGAACGGCTGCGCGCCAGCTGTTCCAGCACCCCGCAGGTCACGTCCCAGTCCAGGCAGGCATCGGTGACGCTCTGGCCGTAGACCAGCCGCCTGCCGCCGGCCGGGGCTGGAATCTCCAGCTTCTGCGCGCCCCCGGCCAGGAAGCTCTCCAGCATGATGCCGGCGATGGCTTCGGCGCCGGCGCCGCCCGCCTCCAGCTGTGCGGCAATCTCCGAGGCGACCCCGGCCTGCCGGTGATGGCTCTTGCCGCTGTTGCCGTGGCTGGCGTCGATAATCACCCGGGTGTTCAGGCCGGCCTCCGCCAGCTGCTGCGAGGCGGCAGCCACATGCGCGGCACCGTAGTTCGGCCCCGTGCTGCCGCCGCGCAGAATCAGGTGCGTGTCCGGATTGCCGGCCGTGGCCAGCAGGCTCGCCCTGCCCTGGTCGTCGATGCCCAGGAAGGTCTGGGCCGCGGACGCCGCCAGGCAGGCGTCCAGCGCCACCTGCAGGCCGCCGTCGGTCCCGTTCTTGAAACCGACCGGCATGGGCAGCCCGGACGCCAGCTGGCGGTGGATCTGGCTCTCCGTGGTCCGGGCGCCGATGGCGCCCCAGCCGATCAGGTCCGCCAGGTAGCGGGCGCTGATCGGTTCGAGGAATTCGGTGGCTACCGGCAGGCCCAAACCGGCCACCTCGAGCAGGAACCGGCGGGCAAGGCGCAAGCCGGCGGCGATATCATGCGAACCGTCCAGGCGGGGGTCGTTGATCAGGCCCTTCCAGCCCACCGTGGTCCGGGGCTTTTCGAAGTAGCTTCGCATCACGATCAGCAGCTCCCCGCGGTGCTCCCGCGCCGCCTGGGACAGGCGGCGGGCGTACTCCAGGCCGGCGGCGGGATCGTGGATGGAGCAGGGGCCGGCGATGACCAGCAGCCGGTCATCGACGCCGTCGAGCACCGCGCGGATCTCGGCCCGGCCTCGTTCGACGGCGGCGGCCAGCTCCGCCGGCAGGGGCAGCTCGTCAAGCAGCTCTGCCGGCGACGGCAGCGGCGTGGTGGTCTCCGTGCGCAGGGCGGCTGCGGCCGGGTGGGGGGTGATGGTCATGGGCTGGTCCCGTCTGTCAGGGCGGGACCTTCGACAGAGCCCGCCGGAGAAATGGCGAAGGGCAGGGAATCATCCCTGCCCCGCTGGCTCTGAAGGTTTGTTGGATGCGCACGCCGTCAGGCAGTCACGTCAGGCCCCTCCAGAGCCAACGCAAAATACGCATACCAACGGTTTGTCATGCTGCGACCCTACGCTCCCGTTCCGCTTGGTGCAACTTCATGACGGAAACCGGCGCAAACGGCCGGGACGCTCAGGCCAGGCCGGCCAGCACGTCCACGCCGAACACCGGTTCCCGGTCCAGGGCGGCCACCGCGGTGATGCCGTGCCCGGCGAGGGCCTCCCGGATCCCCTCCCGGACCAGCGGCACCTTGGCGCCCAGGCTGCCGCCGAGGATGACCGGGCCGGCAAGTCCCAGCTGGCCATTGACCTGCAGGATCTGCTCCGCGACCGCGGCCGTGCCGGCGGCCACGATGGCCCGCGCC
>NZ_JBHTML010000156.1:0-9488 GCF_042679445.1 Arthrobacter sp. GCM10027362 | reverse complement strand
GCGGTGCTGCCGCAGGACGGGCCGGCGTCCGCGGCCCTGCCGGCGGAGGTGCTGGTCCCGGCGGGGCCGTTCACCATGGGCACCTCCGTGGAGCCGTGGGCACTGGACAATGAGCGTCCGGCGCACCTGGTGGACCTGCCGGCGTACTGGCTCGACACCCTGCCGGTGACCAACGCCGGGTACCAGCGGTTCATGGACGACGGCGGCTACCGCGACCGGCGCTGGTGGACGGCCGAGGGCTGGGCGCACCGCAGCGCCGCCGGGCTCCAGGCGCCGCAGTTCTGGCGGCGCGAGGGCGGCAGCTGGCTGCGCCGGCGGTTCGGGGTCACCGAACCGGTCCCGGCGGACGAACCGGTCCAGCACGTGTGCTGGTACGAGGCCGACGCGTATGCCCGCTGGGCCGGACGGCGCCTGCCGACGGAGGCCGAGTGGGAAAAGGCCGCGCGCTACGATCCGGCCTCGGGCCGTTCCCGCCGCTACCCCTGGGGCGACCAGGATCCCGGACCGCGGCACGCCAACCTGGGCGGAGCGGCCCTGCGGCCGGCCCCGGCCGGCTCCTATCCGGACGGCGCCTCGCCGCTGGGGGTGCGCCAGCTGATCGGGGACGTCTGGGAATGGGTCGCCAGCGATTTCCGTCCGTACCCGGGCTTCCGGGCCTTCCCGTACCGGGAGTACAGCGAGGTGTTCTTCGGCACCGGGTACAAGGTGCTGCGGGGAGGCTCCTGGGCGGCGGATGCGGCGGCCTGCCGGGCCACCTTCCGGAACTGGGACTACCCGGTCCGCCGCCAGATTTTCAGCGGCTTCCGCACCGCACGCGACGCCCGCCCCGAGGAGGTGCGCTAGCCATGTGCCGGCATCTGGCCTTCCTCGGCCCGCCGACGTCGCTGGCGGAGCTGCTGCTGGTGCCCGAGCACGGACTGCTCCGCCAGTCCTGGGCGCCGCGGCGGCAGCGGTACGGCACGGTGAACGCGGACGGCTTCGGCGTGGGCTGGTACGCGCCCCGGGACGATATTCCGGCCCGCTACCGCCGCGCGGTGCCGATCTGGGCCGACGGCTCCTTTGCCGACGTCGCCCGGGTCACCCGGAGCACCGCGGTGCTGGCCGCGGTGCGCTCGGCGACCGCGGGCACCAGCCTGGACGAATCCGCGGCGGCCCCGTACGCGCACGGCCGCTGGCTGTTCAGCCACAACGGGCGGATCGAGGGCTGGCCCGACGGCGTCGGCCGGCTGGCCGCGCAGCTTCCGCCCTCGCGGCTGCTCTCGCTCGAGGCGCAGGTGGACTCGGCGCTGCTCTGGGCCCTGGTGCTGGAGCGCCTCGCCGCCGGGGCCGCCGCCGGCGAGGCCCTGGCCCGGACCGTGGCCGATGTGCTGGAAGTCAGTGCCGGGCGGCTGAACCTGCTGCTCACCGACGGCGGAACCATCACCGCCACGGCAGTGGGGGACACCCTGTTCTGGCGCTCGGATCCGGCCGGCACCCTGGTGGCCAGCGAGCCCTCCGACGACGGCCCGGACTGGCACGAGGTGCCGGACGGCTCCCTGCTGACCGCCACCCGGACATCGGTCGACGTCCGTCCGCTCACCCGCCCGAGGAAGGAACCTGCCACACCATGACGCTGCCCGCCGCACCGGTCGAGATCGTCCACTACCTGCCGGCCCACCACCTCGAACGCAGCCTGCGCGCCGACGTCCGCGCCGGGCTGACCGCCGTGCCGAAGACGATGCCGCCGAAATGGTTCTACGACCGGCGCGGCAGCGAGCTCTTCGAACGGATCACCGGGCTGCCCGAGTACTATCTCACCCGGGCCGAACGCGAAATCCTGGCGCGCCATGCCCCGGAGATGGCCGCGGCCTGCCCCGCCGAAACGCTGATCGAACTTGGCTCCGGATCCTCCCGGAAGACCCCGCTGCTGCTCTCGGCGCTGAAGGCCGCCGGATCCCTGCGGCGCTACGTCTCGGTGGACGTCAGCGACAGCGCGCTGGCCGCGGCGGCGGCATCACTGGCGCCGCTGTTCCCGGACCTGACCCTGCAGGCCGTGGCGGCGGACTTCGAGACCCAGCTGCAGGTGCTGCCGCACGAGGGCCGGCGCATGGTCGCCTTCCTCGGCGGGACGATCGGCAATCTCGAGCGCGCGCAGCGGGCCGTTTTCCTGCGCAATATCCGGCAGCTGCTCGGCCCCGGGGGAGGCTCGCTGCTGGTGGGCACCGACCTGGTCAAGCCGGCGGGAATCCTCGTGCCCGCCTACGACGACGCCGCGGGCGTGACGGCGGACTTCAACCGGAACCTGCTGCGGGTGCTCAACCGCGAACTCGGCGCGGACTTCGACGTCGAGGCCTTCGACCACGCCGCCGTCTGGAATCCGGCGGAGGAACGGATTGAGATGCGCCTGCGGGCCACCCGGCCGATGCAGGTGAACCTGCCCGGGGCGGACCTGACCGTCGGCTTCGAGCAGGGCGAGGAACTGCTGACCGAAATCTCGGCCAAATTCCGTCCGGAAGGCATTGCCGCCGAACTGGCGGAGGCGGGCCTGGAAGTGGCCGGCCAGTGGACCGACGCCGGAGGCCGCTTCGCCATGACCCTGGCCCGGGCGGTTTAGGCTGCCGCTCCGCACCGGAGCGGCAGCCCGCCGCCGGCTAGTGTGCCCGCGCGGCGCGGTTGCGGCCCTGGGACTTCGCCCGGTACAGGGCGGCATCGGCGGAGGCGATGACCGCCTCCAGATCCCCGCTCCCGGGCCCGGCCGCGGCGATGCCGTAGCTGGCGGTGGGCAGGCGGAAGCCCTGCAGCGGCTCCGTGGCCGCGAGGCTGAGGCTGATCTGCTGTACGAGGGCCTCGGCCTGGTCCGGTTCGGCGCCGGGCAGCAGGAGAATGAATTCCTCGCCCCCGTAACGGCCCACCAGGTCCGTGGAGCGGATGGTGGCGGTGCAGGCGGCGGCAAACGCGCGCAGGGCCAGGTCTCCTGCCGCATGCCCGTGCCGGTCGTTGACCTCCTTGAAATGGTCCAGGTCGGCCAGGACCAGCGAACCGGCAGTTCCCGTCCGGTCCAGCCGGCGCAGCTCGTCCGCCGCGAGGTCCAGGAACCCGGTGCGGTTCAGCAGCCCGGTCAGCCCGTCCTGGGTGGCGCGGGCGCGCAACTCCCGGGTGACCTGCTCGTTGCTCAGGGCCGCCATGCTGAAGGAGACCACCACCAGCAGCATCATGGTCAGCAGCGTGGTCGGGGCCGAACCGAAGAAGGCGGTGAAGACGTGCCCCAGGGGACCGTCGGTGATGAAGATGATGCACCGGCCGAAGTAGTAGACCGCGACGAATCCCGCGGCCAGGGCCAGGGATTTCTGCAGGCGGGTGTAGGCGGGCGGCAGGCGCCACAGTTCCACGGCGGACAGGCCGATCAGCAGGGACATCAGGGCCAGGAAAAACGGGCCTCCGGCCCAGTGGTTGGAGCCCGGATGGTCCACCGCGGAGGCCGCGGCCACCACGGCCGGACCCGCGGCCAGCTGCCAGATCCGCGGCGGTGCCGCCCGCAGCGAGCGGGCGCCGGCCCAGACACCGGCGGCGCCCAGCACCGCCAGGATATTGCCCAGCGGATTCGCCCAGACCTGGTGGGAGGTGCCGTTCAGCAGGTAGGCGCTGGAGCCGGCGAGGAACAGGGCGATTGCCGCGCACCACCAGGCGCTGTACGCCGACCGGGTGCGGCGGAAGCTGACCAGGTAGAACAGGACGAGCAGGGTCAGTGCCACCGCGGCGAAGGCGACCCGCAAGGTTGCAGTGTCGAGCATCATGTGTTCGTTGTCCAGCCGGTCAGGTGAAATTTGCCGGGCCCAGTATCGCAGGAGCACCGGCACTGTTCCCAACACTGCGTCACATCAACGGGCGGAAGCCATCCGTGCGGCCGTTTCCCTTCCCTTGACGGGCCCGGCGTCCAGGGGGACGATGCTTACCACCGCCAGCCGTGCCGTTGCACAGTTCCGGAAAGCAGGGCCGCATGGAAGCCGTGACCTGGTTCGCCCCCATCCTCCCCGGCAAGCTCGGGGCCTGGAAGGCCTTTACCGGTGAGCTGATGGGCCAGCGGCAGGCCGAACACGTCGCCTCGCGGCGGCGCATGGGCATGATCCGGGAGGTGGCCAGCCTGATGCAGACGCCCCAGGGCGACTTCGTGTGCATTTTCCACGAGGCCGAGGACCTGGACAGGGCCTTCCGGATCCTGGCCGGATCCGAGGACCCCTACGATGCCTGGTTCCGCGCGCAGATTGTCGAACTGCACGGCGTGACCCCCGAGATGCTGCGGCGCCCTCCGGCCAGGGTCTACCTGGACTACCATCAGCGCTGAACCGCGGCAGCGCCCCGGACGCAAAAGGCCCCCGCCGGTGGCGGGGGCCTGACGCGGAGACGGGGGGATTTGAACCCCCGGTCGAGTTTAACCCCGACCCTTCATTAGCAGTGAAGTCCATTCGGCCGCTCTGGCACGTCTCCATTTGCGCTGTTTCCAGCCCACCTAGATTACCCAGAATTGCCCCGGAAGAGCAAAACCCGGTTTCCCGGCCGGGTCAGTGCCTGACGTCCTGGAGCTTGAGCATCCGCGCGATCACCTTGTCCAGTTCGGTGTCGCTGGAGAAGACGGCGTGGGCGCTCTGCTGGAGGTTGGCGGAAACGCGCATCCCCAGCTTGCCCCCGGCCCCGATGACGGCGACGGTCGACCGTTCTGCTGGCATTTCACTTGCTCCTTGGGAAATCGAGGTCCTGCCGGGTCCACTGGTTTTCGAGGCGGATGGTCTCCTCCTCGGAGTCCTGCCAGGGCAGCCGGTGTTCGAGGATCTGGTTGATGTTTCTTTCCCGGGGCCGCAGCTTTCGGGCCATGTAGTCATAGTCCAGAAGGCCTTCGCCCAGCGGCGCGCCGGAACAGGTGAACCCGACCCCCCTGCGGCCGAACGCAAAGTCTTCGATGTGCATGTTCAGGACACAGGGTGCGATGGCGTCGATCATCTCGCGCGGCCTCCTCGACCGCCGGGAGTGCCCCGGGACCTTGAACATGGTCCGCACCAGGGGCGAGCCCGGGATCTCGGCGATGTGCAGGAACCGGTGGGCACGGTCCGGAAGTTCGGCCGCGCGGCGAAGATGGACATGGCCGTGACCGTGATGACGGCGATGATGGCCGCGGCCGATCCGGCGAAGGGGGCGAGCGGGATGCTCAGCCCGCCCACGAGGGCCGGCAGCGCAATGTGCCAGGTGCGCACGCCCCGCCGGGTGGCGTCCTTGGACCAGAAGTAGAGGGCCGCGGCGGCGGGCAGGTAGGGGATGGCGGTGACCAGGCCCTTCTGGAACACGTTGGAGGTTGTTCCGGTCAGCCAGGTCTTTTCCTCGCCGGCGAGCCACCTGGCCTTGGCGGGGCAATCCGCAAGAGGTCTGGGAGAAGACGGTGGCGGTCAACCAGCGCGGCGCCTTCCTGACGCTCAAGCATGCCGTCCAGGCGATGGCGGGCCGCGGCGGCTGGATCATCTGCACCGGCAGCCGGACGGCGGTGGTCGCCTGCGGCCGGACCTTTACCGCCTATTCCAGCTCCAAGGCAGGCGTCCAGGGGCTCGCCCGCGTCGTCGCGGCCGACTACGCCCCGGCGGGCATCCGGGTCAATACCGCGGTTCCCGGTACACCGAGACACCGCTGGTGCAGGCCATCGCCTCGGACCCGGCCAGCCGGGCACCGCCGCCGACGTCGAAGGCATCATGGCGTTCCTGGCCAGCGACGAGTCGGCCTACGCCACCGGCGGGCTTTTCACCGTGGACGGCGGGCTGACGGCACTGTGAACCCGGCGCCCCGCGGCCGGCTCAGCGCGTGAGCGCCTGCCACAGGAACGCATTCGAGAGTGCCTGCAGCCGGGCCGCCTGCTTATTGTCGCTGGCCCCGGCGTGCCCGCCCTCGAGCGCCTCGTGGAACCAGACGTTCGCCACGCCCAGGTCCTGCATCCGCGCGGCCATCTTCCGTGCCTGCACCGGCCCCACCCGGTCATCCGAGGTGGCGGTCCAGATGAAGGTCTCCGGGTAGTCGGCGCCCGCCTGCAGCAGGTGGTAGGGGGAGAAGGTGCGCAGGAACTCCCAGTGCTCGGGCTTGTCCGGGTCCCCGTATTCGGCAATCCAGGAATAGCCGGCCGAGAGCTTGGTGTACCGGCGCATGTCCAGCAGCGGCACCCCGCAGGAGACGGCGCCGAACAGGTGCGGATAGCTGGTGAGCATGTTGCCCACCAGCAGCCCGCCGTTGGAGCCGCCCGAGCAGCCCAGGCGCTCCCGGGAGGTGACGCCGCGGTCGATCAAATCCTGTGCCACGGCGGCGAAGTCCTCGTAGGCCCGGTGCCGGTTGGCCTGCAGCGCCGCGCGGTGCCAGGCCGGACCGTATTCGCCGCCGCCGCGGATGTTGGCCAGCACGTAGACCCCGCCGCGCCCGTCCGCGGTGCGCCGCTCGAGCCAGGTCCGGCCCACGGTGCCGCTGTAGGCGGGGGTGCGTGAGATTTCGAAGCCGCCGTAGCCCGAGAGCAGGGTGGGGTTGCCGCCGTCGTACACCAGGTCCCGGGGCCCCACCTGGAAATACGGCACCCGAGTGCCGTCCTTGGAGGTGGCGAAGTGCTGCTCGACGCGGTAGGCGGAGGCGTCGAAGAACGACGGCGAGGCCTTGACCGCCGTACCGGCGCCGTGCGGGGACGGGCCGAGGGTGCCGCGCGAGAGGGTGGAGGGGGTCAGGAAGCCGGTGGCCACCAGCCAGTAGTCGTCCCCGTCCTCGTCGTCGACGCCGCTGGCCTCCACCGTGTGCAGCGGCGGGCAGTCCGCCAGCTCCTGCCCGGCCCAGGCGGCGGCCGGGTCCAGCACCAGGATCCGGGAGGAGACATCGCTGAGCAGGTTCAGCAGCAGGTAGTGCTCGGTCCAGCTCCAGGACTGCAGCGAGGTGTGCTCGTCCGGGCTGAACAGCACCGTCGGTTCGCAGCCGCCGGCCAGGAACTGCTCCAGGTCCGCGGCCAGCAGCGAGCCTGCCGGAAAGGCCGCGTCCCCGAGGGCCCAGTCGGTGCGCGGGCGCAGCAGCAGCCAGTTGCGGTGCAGGTCCACGTTCACGTCCGTGGGGACGTCGACGCCGACCCATTCGCCGCCGCGGCGCAGGTAGGTGCGGGAGTTGAAGAAGTCGATCATGTCCACCGCCACGTCCCGTTCGAAGCCGGGGGTGGAATCGTGCCCGGCATAGGCGAGCATGTGGTCCGCGGGCACCTCGAAGTACTCCTCGGCCGCTGCCGGTGCGGCGCCGCGGCGCAGGATGCGGCTGCTGCGCGGATAGGAGGAGCTGGTCAGCGAACCGGGGCCGAAATCCGTGCCGAGCAGGATGGTGTCCGCATCCACCCAGGACACGTAGCTCTTGGCCACCGGCACGTCGAAGCCGCCGTCGATAAAGGCGCGCTCCTCGACGTCGAACTCGCGGATCCGCACGGCGTCACCGCCGTCGGGGGACAGGCGCAGCAGCGCCCGCCGGTACTCGCCCTCTTCGCCGGTGGGGCGCAGGAAGGCGGAGCCGGCGTAGACCCAGTCGATGCCTTCGGCAGCGGCGAGCGCGTCCACATCCAGCAGCACCTCCCATTCGGGCGTGTCCTGCAGGTAGCTCTCCCAGCGGGTGCGGCGCAGCAGCCCGCGCGGGTTGGCCCGGTCCTTCCAGAAGTTGTAGTACCAGTTGCCGCGCTTGGTCACCATCGGGATGCGGTCCTCCGAATCCAGCACCTCGAGGATGCCGGCCTCCAGCCGGGCGAACTCCTCGTCCACCAGCTTCGCCTCCGTGCGCGCGTTCTGGGCCCTGACCCAGTCCAGCGGCCCGCTGCCGTGGATGTCCTCGAGCCAGAGGAATTCGTCGTGGGGTTCGTGCGCCGTCTGCTGCGTCATAGCCACCATCCTAGGGGAGCCGGGCAGGCCTGCTCCCAGGGCAGGGGCGGGGCGGGATGCGGTCGCCGCCTGAGCGCCGCGCCGGCTGCGCCGGGCCACCTCATTCCGGGCCGGCCGCCACCGGCACGAGGCTTCCGGCACCCATTGAATGGACCGGAGGTTTTCGGCCGGGAAGTGCCGCCTCATACCGAGATCAGCATGAAAACGGCGCCGGTGGGATCGGCCACCTGGGCCAGCCGCCCATAGGGGGAGTCCCAGGCCGGACGCATGGCCGTGCCGCCGAGTTCCTGCGCCCGCCGCACCGCATCGTCCGTGTCCGGAACGCCCAGGTAGACCACCCAGTGCGAGGTGGCCCCCGCCGGCAGGCTGGCTTTGGCGTCGAGGATCCCCGCGGTGGAATCCCCGTACGGGCTGTTGAGCGTGTAGCGCAGCTCGTCGGTATCGCTCATCGTCTCGGTCTTCCAGCCGAAGGCCCTGGTGTAGAAGGCGACCGCGGCCTCATAGTCCGCGGCGAGCAGTTCAAACCAGCAGGGCGCCCCCGCCTCCGCGCTGAGGCCGAAGCCCTGGTGGATCTCCGGCTGCCACGCGCATACCACGGCGCCGCCGGGATCCGCGAAGGCGGCCATGGTGCCCTGCATCCCCACCCGCACCGGCCCGACCAGGAGCCGGCCGCCGGCTTCCGTGACGGCCCGGGCGGTGGCGGCGGCATCCTCGCTGGCCAGATAGACGGCCCAGGCATCGGCGAAGCCGGCCCGGTCGTTGAGGGTCAGCCCCGCGATCGGCAGGTTGTCCTTGGTGAACACCGTGTACCCTGCCGCGGAGCTGCCGAACTCCTCGCCGCTGGTTTCGTTCTGCCAGCCGAACAGGGCTCCGTAGAACGCCTTGGCCTTTTCCGGATCCGAACTTGTCAGGTGGATCCAGCACGGCGAGCCGGGGGTGAAGGCTGCGGGAACGGGCATGACTGGCTCCTTCGGCATTCCCGGATGCGGGTGCGCGTCCAGTTTCGAGGGTAGCCTCGGGCCACGGCGGCCACAATGGCCCCGTGGAACCGGACCGGTCGCAGCCCCAAAAGGACCGGCAGGCTTCAGTGGCAGCCTGCCGGTCCGCGCCATGGTGCGGAAGGTATGGGATTTGAACCCATGAGACGGGGTTGCCGCCTACTGGTTTTCAAGACCAGCTCCTTCGGCCGCTCGGACAACCTTCCCTTCCCTGTAGTCTGACACGGACGGCCCGGCGACGGCAAAAACCCGGGCCGGTCCAACGACCCCGGAAGGCAGGGCATGAAGGCGGTTTTCTACGACGGCGCGGGCGGACCCGAGGTGCTGCGGCTGCGGGATGTGCCCGCGCCGGTTCCGGCCTCCGGCGAGGTGCTCATCGACGTCGCCGCCGCCGGACTGAACCGCGCCGACGTGCAGCAGCGCATCGGCGTCTATCCGCCGCCGCCTGGTGCCTCCGAGATCCCCGGGCTGGAAGTCTCCGGCCGGATTGCCGCCGTCGGACCCGGCGTGGCCGGGTTTGCGCCGGGGGACGAGGTCTGCGCGCTGCTGGCCGGCGGCGGCTATGCCGAGCAGGTGGCGGCGCCCGCCGGGCAGA